>NZ_JBHYKH010000386.1:0-8733 GCF_042741275.1 Streptomyces sp. NPDC058964 | reverse complement strand
GAGCCGCCGTGGCCGGAGCCCTCCTCGCCGCCACCGCCGCCACCGCCTTCGCCGCCACCGCCTTCCCCACCGCCGCCTGCGCCGCCTCCGCTGTCACCGCCACCGTGGCCGTCGCCCTCGTCACGGTCGAAGATGCCACCGTGGCCGAAGTGACCGGCGTCGCCGCCGCCCTCACCGCCGAAGCCGCCGCCGTGACCGCCGAAGTCCCCGAACCCGCCGGATCCGCCGAGGTCGCCTCCGGAGCCGAACCCGCCGTCACCGACCCCACCGGAACCGGCACCACCGTCGCCGAACCCGCCGAAGCCGCCGTCGGAGCCGCCCTCGCCGAACCCGCCGAAGCCGCCCAGGCCCCCGGCGTCTCCTCCGCCGCCATGTCCGCCGAGCCCGCCGAGGTCCGGCCCGTCCGCGCTCCCGAACTCGCCGAATTCACCGGCCTGACCGAAGTCACCTGATCCGCCGCCCGCCTCGGCCGGCGACCCGTGGACCAGCCCTCCGCCGAGCAGGCTCCGAGCACCGGTGGCGGACGCGTCGAAGGCGCCGGCGGTCCCCTGGCCTTCGGTGGGGAGGGCATGGTCCACCGCGTGGTCGACGCCGGCGTGGTCGGCGGACACATGGCCGACCGGAACATCCGGAACGTCATGGTGGGCCAGCGCGTGTGCCGCGCTGCCGAAGAACAGGGACGACTTGGACAGCCGCGGGTCGAGCGCGGCCGGTCCCCCGTCGGTGGCGGTCTCGACACGAAGGGAGCGGAGCTCGGTGACCTGGTCAGAAGTCAGGGCGAGTCTTCGGGCCACCTCGTCGGTGTCGCCGTCGAGTTCGGCTCTGAAGGCCGGGTCGACGGCAAGGCGGGTCATGGCGTCGCGAAAGGCGTTGTCGGTCATGTCCTCGGTCTCCGTGGGTCTGCGTGCGCTGATGCCGATCCCGGCGGAGCTGAGGATCCCCCCTGGTCGGCGGCAACTGCCATTTCCGGCCATCCCCACCGATGCCTGCAGGGACGGTTATAAGGGGCATGACATGACCCGCGCAAGGCCGGGAGCGGGGTGCCCTCGGCGCACATGCCCGGGACGCGCCTCACCGGCACGGCGGGTGTCGCGTCAGCCCTCCGCCCGGAACCGGGTTATCCACTCCGAGGTGGCCCGCAGCCCGCCGAAGGTGTAGAAGTGCACCTTCAGATCGCCGTGGCGCCGGGCGTCGTACTCCCGGGCCAGCGTGCGCAGGAAGCGGTCGGGCCCCGCCGTACCCACGAGGTTGGTCAGCGAGAACCCGTACTTCCGGGCGATCGAGGCGCTGGTGCCGACGCCGAAACGGGTGGCGTAGCCCATCAGGCGCCGCACCCCGGCCGGGCCGGGGACGCCGACGCGGATCGGCAGCTCGACGCCGCGTTCGCGTACCCGCTCCACCCAGCCGAGCACCACCTCCGCGTCGAAGCCGAACTGGGTGATCACGTCGCCCGCGAGCCGCCGGGTACCGAGCACCGCGCTCTTGTCGGTCAGCGCCGACCACAGCGAGTGCTCGGTGATGGCGGGGTGGCCCTCCGGGTAGCCGCTGATGCCGACGTGGCGGACGCCGTAGCGCTCGAGGAGCCCGGTGCGGATGACGGCCAGCGCGTCCTCGTACGGGCCCTCGGGGCGGGCGGGGTCGCCGCCGACGACGAACACGTTCTCGGCGGCTCCGTCGGCCGCCAGGCCGGCCAGGAACTCCTCGAGGTCCGACCGTGAGGCGAGACGGCGGGCGGAGATGTGCGGCACGGGGACGAGGCCGAGGCGCTTGACCGCGCGGGCCGCGTCCAGGCGCATCCGCAGGTCCTCGTTGCCGAGGAAGGTGACATTGACCCGGGTGCCCCGGGGGACGGCGGCGTGCGCCTCCTCGAGCTTCGGGACGTCCTTGCCCGTCATCTCCAGGGAGAAGTCCTCCAGCAGTGCGGTGGCGGGCGCCGTCGGGGCCGTGGGACCCGGGTTCATCGTGCTCCTTCGTTCTCGGACCGTCCCGGTGGTCTCGCGGGTACGGGGTGAGCACGAGTCCGGGGTCCTGGGCCCGGCCGATGATGTCACGCACGCCGCCGGCGTCGCGGAGCAGGGGGTGACCGGTCCCGGTCGTCGGGCAGTCCGGCACCGCGCGGGTACTGTCCGGCACGCCTTCGGCGGGTTGGAGAATCCAACTTGGCACGAATCGGCACGTCGAACGGTGATCAACCGACCTGCCGGGCGAACGCGTCGTACGCCCGCCCGTCGAAGAGTACGAACCTGGCCTCCTCTACGGCCGTGCCGCTCGCGCGCACCGTCTCGACCGCGATCCGGGCGCCGTCGTCCATCGGCCAGCCGTAGATTCCGGTGGAGACGGCGGGGAACGCGACGGTGCGGGCGCCCAGTTCGTCGGCGATCCTCAGCGATTCCCGGTAGCAGGAGGCGAGCAGCTCCGAGCGGTCCTCGGAGGACGACCAGACCGGGCCCACCGTGTGGATCACCCACCGCGCGTCCAGGTCGCCCGCCGTCGTGGCGACGGCCTGTCCCGTGGGCAGGCCCTTGCCGTAGCGGGAGGCGCGCAGCGCCCGGCACTCCTCGAGGATCGCCGGTCCACCGCGCCGGTGGATGGCGCCGTCCACGCCTCCGCCACCGAGGAGGGAGGAGTTGGCCGCGTTGACGATCGCGTCGGCGGTCTGCCGGGTGATGTCGCCCTGGACGAGCGTGATGGTGGTCATGGCTGCCTCTATACCAGCCCGGCGCTGGCCGGCGGCCCCGCATCACCGGGCTGCGGACGGTCCGGGAGGCGTGGCGGAAGGCCGGGCGAGGGGGCGGCGACCGCCGTCACGGCTGCTGTCGCAGGCGCCGCCAGACCGCCTTCGCCGCGTTGTGTCCCGACATGCCGTGCACACCGGGGCCGGGCGGGGTGGCCGACGAACAGATGAAAACGGCGGGGTGCGGGGTGTTGTACGGGTACAGGGACAGCTTGGGGCGCATGAGCACCTGGAGGCCGGTGAACGCGCCGCAGCCGATGTCGCCGCCGACGTAGTTGGCGTTGCCCGCGGCCACCTCGCGCGGGCCCGCGGTCGCGCGGGCCAGGACGAGGTCGCGGAACCCGGGGGCGAAGCGCTCCAGCTGGCGCTCCATGGCGTCCGTGAGGTCGCCGGTCCAGCCGCTGGGCACATGGCCGTACGCCCAGAAGACGTGCTTGCCCTCGGGCGCCCGGCCCGGGTCGACGACGCCGGGCTGAACAGTGATCATGAACGGCCGCTCGGGTGCCCGGCCCTCACGGGACGCTGCGCGCAGAGCGGTGCCGATCTCCGTGCTGTCGGCGCCGATCTGCACGGTGCCGGCGGCGCGCGCCTCGGGGGCGGTCCAGGGAACCGGGCCGTCGAGGGCGTAGTCGATCTTGAAGACACCGGGGCCGTAGCGGTAGTCCTGGTAGTGGTTGCCGAATCCGGCGATGCGGGCCAGCGCGGTGGGCGAGGTGTCGAAGACGTACGCGCGCGCGGGCGGCAGGTCGTCCAGGCGCTTGACCTCGTAGTCGGTGTGCACGCTGCCGCCCAGGTCCTCGAGGTAGGCGGCGAGGGCGTCGGAGATCGACTGGGAGCCGCCACGGGCCACGGGCCAGCCGCGGGCGTGCGCGGACAGTGCGAAGACCAGGCCGATGGCGCCGGTGGCGAGTCCGCCGAGCGGGGCCATGACGTGCGCCACCAGCCCGGCGAAGAGCGTTCTGGCCCGCTCGTCGCGGAAGCGGCGCATGAGCCAGGTGGAGGGCGGCAGACCGGCCAGGCCGAACCGGGCGAGGGTGACCGGGTCGCGCGGGAGGGCGGTGAGTGGCAGGGACATGAAGTCGTGGGCCAGGGTGTCCCACTTGGCGAGGAACGGTTCCACCAGCCTGCGGTACGCCCCCGCGTCGCGAGGTCCGAAGGAGGCGGCGGTCTCCGCCACGGAGCGGGCCAGCACGGCCGCGGTGCCGTCCGGGAACGGGTGTGCCATGGGCAGCTCGGCGTGCAGCCACTCCAGGCCGTACCGCTCGAGGGGCATCGCGCGGAACGCGGGCGAGTTGATGCCGAGGGGGTGTGCGGCGGAGCAGGGGTCGTGCCGGAAGCCGGGCAGCGTGAGCTCTTCGGTGCGCGCTCCCCCGCCGACCGTGCCACGGGCCTCGAAGAGGGCGACCGAGAAGCCGCGGCGGGCCAGCTCCACGGCGGCCGTCAGTCCGTTCGGCCCCGCTCCGACCACGACCACATCGAACATCGACGGCACCTTCGGACTCCTTCGTCAGCCGACGGCCACTCGGGATCAGGATATGCCGGTGGACCGACAGCCCGGGCGGCACGGGTGGCGGCGGCGGGGCGGCCAGGGTGTGGGCGAAGTCAGGGCCGGGAAACGGAATTCGCGGCGTGGGCCTGGCGGGCCGGGCCCCTGAGAGGGACGGAGGGGCGGGCACCGCGAAGCGGAATCCGGCCGGGCACGAACGGTCGGGCACGGCGGCGGGGCGGTCCCGCCGGGCCCCGGCCATGGGTCAGTCCACCGTCCGCAGCAGTTCCGCCACCCGCCGTGCCGTGGCGGCGTCGCGTGCGGCCGTGAACGGGAGCGTGTTGCCGCCCGTGACGCGGAACGGCTCGCCGCTGCGGGTGAGGTGGACACCGCCCGCCTCCTCGACGAGGAGGATGCCCGCCGCATGGTCCCAGGCCGCTTCCCAGGAGAAGGCGGTGGCGTCCAACTCGCCCCGGGCCACGGCGAGATACTCCAGGCCGGCGGAGCCGCAGGCGCGTGGCGCCACGCCGTCCGTCCACAGGCCGAGCAGCGCGCGCTTCTGTCCGTCCGTCGTGTAGTCCGGGTGGGAGGTGGCCACCTCCAGGTCCCGGTCGGGTGCGGGCGCGCCCGAGAGGAGCCGCTCGCCGTCGAGGTGGGCGCCCTGGCCGCGCACGGCCGTGGCCAGCTGGTCGCGGGCCGGGGCGTACGTCCAGGAGGCGAGCACCACGCCGCGGTGGGCGAGGGCGACCAGGGTGCAGAAGCCGGCGTCGCCGTTCACGAACTGCCGGGTGCCGTCCACCGGGTCGACGATCCAGACCGGCGCGTCGCCGCCTATCGCCTCGTATGTCGCGGGGTTGGCGTGCACCGCCTCCTCGCCGACCACGGCCGAGCCGGGCAGCAGGGCGCCGAGCACCCCTGTGAGGTACTCCTCCGCCAGGCGGTCGGCGTCCGTCACCAGGTCGTGCGGTCCGCTCTTCTGGTCGACCTCGTGCTCGGCGAGCCGGCGGAAGCGGGGCAGGATCTCGGTCTCCGCCGCCTTGCGGACGGCTTCCTCCACGTCGGCCGAGTGGCGTGGGAGGAACTCTCCCCGAAGGGCCTCGTCCAGGGCAGGGCCCCAGGTCTCCGTGTCTCCGATCATGCCTCCATGAGAGCACGCGCCACTGACAATCCCCACCGGCCCGGTGAACACAGGGTGGAATCGGGGCGAACAGGCGGCGTCGGTGATCAGTGGCCGGGTGACGTTGCTCAGCGGCCCACCGCGTATCCCTGCATGCCCCGCGGATTGGCGGCCGCCGACAGGACGCCGGTCTCCGGGTCACGGGCCACCGCGCACAGCCGGCCCTCGGACCAGCCGTGGCCGACCGTGACGTCGTGCCCGCGCCGCTGGAGCTCCTCGACGGTCTCCGGGTCGGTGCGGGACTCGACGGTCACGCTGCCGGGCCGCCTGCCGCGCGGGTAGAACGAGCCGGTGAAGCTGTCGTTGTGCCAGTTCGGGGCGTCGATCGCGCCTTGGAGGTCGAGGCCGCCGCGGACCGGGGCGCGCAGGGCGACCGCCAGGAAGAAGTGCAGCTGCCACTGGTCCTGCTGGTCCCCGCCGGGTGTGCCGAAGGCCATGACCGGGGTTGCGTCGCGCAGCGCGATCGACGGGGTGAGGGTGGTGCGGGGACGGCGTCCGGGGGTGAGGGTGTTGGGCAGGCCCTCCTCCAGCCAGGTCATCTGGAGCCGGGTACCGAGCGGGAAGCCGAGTTCGGGCACGACGGGGTTGGACTGGAGCCAGCCGCCGCTGGGTGTGGCCGCGATCATGTTGCCCCAGCGGTCGACGACGTCGAGGTGGCAGGTGTCGCCGCGGGTGCCGCCGTCGGCGGCGACCACGGGCTCGCCAGGCAGCCTCGCCAGGGTCGGCTCTCCGACGCCCATCGGGTCGAAGCCGGGTTCGTCGCCGCCCGTCAGGTACGCGTGCGTGCTG
This sequence comes from Streptomyces sp. NPDC058964, assembly GCF_042741275.1. NCBI lineage: Bacteria > Bacillati > Actinomycetota > Actinomycetes > Kitasatosporales > Streptomycetaceae > Streptomyces > Streptomyces sp. NPDC058964. The sequence continues at coordinate 2,547 of NZ_JBHYKH010000386.1, read as the reverse complement.
AGCCGGGGCTCACGGCCGCCGGGGCTGCCGGGCCGCAGCTCGTACGAGGCCTTGTCGCCGACGAGCGCGCGTCTCTCGGCGTTGTAGCGTTCGGACAGCAGTTCGGCGAGCGGTACCTCGGCCGCGTCCCCGTACCAGGCCTCCCGGTCGGCCATGGCCAGCTTGCAGCCCTCGATCAGGAGGTGGACGTAGTCGGCGGAGCCGTACGGCGGCAGTTCGGGCGGGAGCAGTGCGAGCTGCTGGAGGAAGGCGGGGCCCTGGCTCCAGGGGCCCGCCTTGCACAGGGTCCAGCCGTTCCAGTCGTACGTGGCGGGCGCCTCGTAGGTCGCCGACCAGCCGGCGAGGTCGGCCGCGGTGAGTGTGCCGGCGTGCCGCTCGCCGCTGCTGTCCAGGGTCGGCCGGGCGGACTGCCGTACGAGTGCCTCGGCGATGAAACCGGAGCGCCACACCTCGCGGGCCGCGTCGATCCGCGCCTCGCGGTCCCCCGCCCCCTCCGTCTCGGCGAGCAGCCGCTTCCAGGTGGCGGCGAGGACGGGGTTGCGGAACAGCCGGCCGGCCCTGGGCGCCTGCCCGCCCGGCAGGTAGACCTCCGCCGAGGAGGTCCACTCCGTCTCGAATAGCCCGCGCACGCTCTCGACGGTCGCGCCGACGTTCTCCACGGGCGCGTGCCCGTGCTCGGCGTACCCGACGGCGTACTCGAGGACCTCGGCGAGGGACTTGGTGCCGTGGTCGCGCAGCAGGAGCAGCCAGGCGTCGAAGGCCCCGGGGACGGCCGCGGCGAGCGGGCCCGTACCGGGTACGAGGTCCAGGCCGAGTCCCCGGTAGTGGGCGACCGTGGCGCCCGCCGGTGCCACGCCCTGCCCGCACAGCACGCGCACCTCGCCGGCGGCCGGGGCGATCAGGATCGGCACCTCGCCCGCGGGCCCGTTGAGGTGCGGTTCGACGACGTGCAGCACGAAGGCGCCCGCGACGGCGGCGTCATAGGCGTTGCCGCCGTCCTCCAGCACGGCCATGGCCGACTGTGAGGCCAGCCAATGGGTGGAGGACACCATGCCGAAGGTGCCCTGGAGGGTGGGACGGGTGGTGAACATTCGGCTCACACCTCGCTGTTCGTGCACGTGCCTCGGTTCCGACCGGGCAGCAGGCTACCGACCGGGTCCGGCCGGTGAGCCGTGCCGCGCGGACTTCATGATCGTGCCTTTGGGATCTGGTGGGCGCCACCGACCGCACGGCCGTTCAGGCCGGGCGGGCTCGTGCCGGAGTCGTGCCCGCACGCCGTGAGCGCCTGGCCCGCGGCAAGAGGCAGAGCGCGGGGTGGTTCTCCGGACGGTGACAGCCCATCAGGGCGCCTTCGCCGGACCCGTGGTCGAAACCATGGTTCCGGGCCGCGGGCGGGTCACGGGCGCGGTCGCCGGTCCCGCCCGGCGCTCACTCGCACCGGTACTCCCCGCGGCTCGGGGCCACCAGCCCCGACTCGTAGGCGAACACCACCAGTTGGGCCCGGTCGCGGGCCCCCAGCTTGGTCATCGCCCGGCTGACGTGCGTCTTCGCGGTGAAGGGGCTGATGACCATGTGGACGGCGATCTCCTCGTTGCTCAGGCCACGCGCGGCGAGCGCGGTGACCTCGCGTTCGCGGCGGGTGAGGTGTTCCAGGCCGGGGGCACTGGCGCGGTCCGGCGGGCGGGAGACGAACTCGCCGATCAGGGTACGGGTGACCGAGGGCGAGAGCAGGGCCTCGCCGCGGGCGACCACCTCGATGGCCTGGAGCAGGTCGGCCGGTTCGGTGTCCTTCAGGAGGAAACCGCCGGCGCCCGCGCGCAGCGCCTCGAAGACGTACTCGTCCAGGCCGTAGTTGGTGAGGATGACCACGCGTACGGCGGCCAGGGCCGGGTCGGCGGCGATCCGCCGGGTCGCCTCGATGCCCGTCATCACGGGCATCTGCACGTCGATCAGGGCGACATCGGGCACCTGTGCCCGGATCAGTTCCAGGCCCTGCCGTCCGTCGGCCGCCTCGCCCACCACCTCGATGCCCTCCTCCGCGTCCAGGAGGGCCCGGAATCCGGCGCGCATCAGTGCCTGGTCGTCCACCAGGGCCACCCTGGTCGTCCCGCTCATCCCGCCTCCCCCAGCGGCAGCCGTGCGTGTACGGAGAAGCCGCCCTCCGCGCGCGGGGCGGCGCGCAGTGTGCCGCCGAGGGCCGTCACTCGCTCCCGCATTCCCGTGAGACCGGTCCCGGGTGTCGGTGGGCGGCCGGGTTCGGCGCTGCCGTCGTCGTCCACCCGCACCGTCAGCTCCCGCTCGCCGTGGTCGAGTCCGACCCGGATGCGGGCCGGACCCGCGTGCCGCGCCGCATTGGTGAGCGCTTCCTGGACGATGCGGTAGACGGCCCGGTCGACGGCGGTGGGCAGGGCGCGTTCCTCGCCGGTCACCGTCAGGTCGACGGCGAGTCCGGCCGCTCGGGCTCGTTCGACGAGCCGCGCCGGTGTGCCGGCCGGCTGGTCGGTGCGCAGCACCACGAGCGTGGCGCCCAGATCCCCCATGGCCTCA
>NZ_JBHYKH010000385.1:0-8761 GCF_042741275.1 Streptomyces sp. NPDC058964 | reverse complement strand
GATCTGCACGGCCGCCAGCCGGCACCTGGCGCACTTCTCCAGATGCTTGCGCAGGCCCCGCTCGGCGCGGACGCGCAGCTTGCGGCGGGCGTAGGAGCCGAGCTGGTCGGCGTAGCGCGCACAGTCGCCGTCGCCGGCGAGCGCGGCGCTGACATGGGCCTGCAGGTAGGCCTGCCGGAGGCCCTCGCGGGCCCGGCTGGCGAGCACGCGTGTGCCGTTGGCGTCCAGCCCGAACAGGACGGCCACCTCGCTCGGCGACTCGTCCTCCACCTCGGTGTGCCACAGCACCGCCTGCCAGCGCTCGGGCAGCGACCGGAAGGCCTGCATGGCCATGGACTGCTCGGCCTCGTGCATGGCGCGCACGTCGGCACCCGGATCCGTGGTGTCGTCGTCCGGCACCTCGGAGCTCCGCGAGGCGCGAGCGGCGAACACCGCGAAGTCGTCGACGAGGTGCTCGCGCCGGGTCGACCTCGTCCAGTGCGCGGCCACGCGCCGGACGGAGGTGAGCAGATAGGCGCGGACGGCGTGTTCGGGCCCGGAGCCGCCCCGTACCGCCTGGAGCATGCGGGCGAAGACCTCGGCGGTCAGGTCGTCCGCGGTGTGGGCGTCGCGGCAGCAGGTGCGGGCGTACCGGCGCACCGCGTCCGCGTGCCGCCGGTACAGCTCCTCGTACGCGCTGTCGTCGCCCGCGCGCATCCGCTCGATCAGCTCACCGTCGGCCGGTACGGGTGCGCGGGCCGGCGGCGCGGTACTGCCGCCGCGCTGGGCCGGGACGCTGCCCTCCGCCGGATCCGCGGACCGCGGTACGTCCGCCGGGCCGCCCTGACTGGGCACCTGGGGCGAGGTCAGCCCGCCTGCGCCGGCCTCCGCGTCACCGTCCCCGAGGGACTCGTCCCACCCGTCAACGTCCATCGCGGTAAGCCCCCGAAGCCACCCAGCCCGACCCGATCACGCGGGTCAGACTGCCACACCGGCTCTTGTCCGGACCCCGGAGTGCGGCCCATCCACTCATCCGAGGGGACTTGTCGCTCAGCGGTACTAGTCATCACCCGCACGGGAAGACTCAACCGTCGTACCCCGCACGGCACTTGGTCGCGACGCGGGGCGCTCCGCGGTCACCGGAGCGCCCCGCGCCGCACAAGGCCAACCGGTTATGCGGGACGGGACCGCAGTCCCTCCAGCAGGATGTCCAGCAGCCGTGCCGAGGCCGCCGCCTGCTGGGCCGGATCCGGCAGGGACGGGGCCGCCGTGGCGATCACCAGCAGGACGTCGGACACCGACACGTCCGGCCGCAGTTCGCCCGCCGCACGGGCCCGCTCCACGAGCCGGCCCACCACGTCGAGCAGCGCCGCCGCCCCCGTGTCGTCGTCCGCCGCGGGTTCCTCGGACACCAGCCGCAGCTCACCGGCCGCCGGCCGGGTCCGCTGTTGCGGCACCCGCGCCTCCTCGGCACCCTCCTCCTGGACCCCGACCCGCAGCACCTGCGGCGGCAGCAGCCGCCCGGCACCCGAAGCCACCGACGTGCGCAGGAAGCGCGACAGCGCCGACCACGGCTCGTCCTCCTGCCCGAGCGCCGCACGGGCCTGCTCCGTCAGCCGGGAGGTCTCCTCCTCGGCTATCCGCCGGACCAGCACGTCCTTGCTCGGGAACCGCCGGTACACGGTGCCCACACCGACCCGCGCACGCCGCGCCACGTCCTCCATCGGCGCGCCGTAACCCAGCTCGCCGAAGACCTCGCGCGCCGCACGCAGCACGTGCTCCAGATTGCGCTGTGCGTCCACCCGCAGCGGCGCCGTGCGCGATCCGTCCGCGCGTCCGTTGCCCGCCGCCGCGGCCGCCGCCCCGCCACCTGCTGCGATGGCCGACGCGGAAGACCAATGAGTGTCCTGAACATGCATAAGCGTTCCCCCGGTTAATGACGTCTCCCCCCGGAGACTCTCCCCGCCACTGAATACCGGAGTGCGCGGAACTGGCCCCGTTCCGTGACCGGGACCGCCCGTCGCGGACCCGCTCGACCACATCCCCTACACCCCGTCGACACACGAACATAGTTGAGAGGGAGTCAATTCAGAAGGGGCAGGTTCCGCACGGAGCGCCCCCCGATCGGAGTACGGAGCATATACGTCCGGTTTGCGCACTCCTGCGCCTTCCTGTCCGCCCCCGCTGACCTGCCCGCTTTCGTCCCACCCCGGACACCCCGGCGCCTCCGCCCGGCACCGGCCGTCGGTCACACAAATTGCCGGGGCTGTGGACAAACAACAGCGCCGGGTGCGTCATGGGATGGTGAAGGAACGTGCGCGCATTCTCGTTGTCGGCGGCGGCTACGTCGGGATGTACACGGCCCTGCGCCTTCAGCGGAGGCTGGGGCAGGAGCTCAGGCGGGGCGAGGTCGACATCACCGTCGTCACTCCGGATCCGTACATGACGTACCAGCCGTTCCTTCCCGAGGCGGCCGCCGGTCTGATTTCCCCTCGTCATGTCGTCGTACCGCTGCGCCGCGTCCTGGACCAGTGCCACGTCGTCATCGGCGAGGTGATCGCCGTCGACCACACGAAGCGGACCGCCACCCTCACCACGCTCGCCACCGAGGAGGAGGGCAAGGGCGCCGACCGCCTCACCTACGACGAACTCGTCCTCGCCCCCGGCTCGATCGCGCGCACGCTCCCCATCCCGGGTCTCGCCGAGCACGCCATCGGCTTCAAGACCGTCGAGGAGGCCATCGGCCTGCGCAACCACGTCATCGAGCAGATGGACATCGCCTCCTCCACCCGCGACCCCGCGATCCGCGACGCGGCCCTCACCTTCGTCTTCGTCGGCGGCGGCTACGCCGGGGTCGAGGCGCTGGGCGAACTCGAGGACATGGCCCGCTACGCCACGCGCTACTACCACAACGTCCGGCCCGAGGACCTGAAATGGGTCCTCGTGGAGGCCTCCGGCCGCATCCTCCCCGAGGTCGGCGAGGAGATGGGCCGCTATACCGTCGCCGAACTGCGCCGCCGCAACATCCAGGTCCTCCTGGAGACGCGCCTCGAATCCTGCGCCGACCGCATCGCCGTACTCAGCGACGGCCAGCGCTTCCCGACCCGCACGGTCGTCTGGACCGCGGGCGTCAAACCCCATCCGGTGCTCGCCGCCACCGACCTCCCGCTCGACGGCCGCGGACGCCTCAAGTGCACCCCGCAGCTGACCGTCGACGGCGTCGACCACGCGTGGGCCGCGGGCGACGCCGCCGCCGTCCCCGACGTCACCGCCGAGAAGCCCGGCACGGAGACCGCCCCCAACGCCCAGCACGCGGTGCGGCAGGCCAAGGTCCTCGGCGACAACATCGTCCACTCCCTGCGCGGCGAACCCCTCGACACGTATGCGTACAAGAACGTCGGTTCCGTCGCCTCACTCGGACTGCACAAAGGGGTCGCCCAGGTCTACGGGCGCAAGCTGAAGGGCTACCCTGCCTGGTTCATGCACCGCGTCTACCACCTCAGCAGGGTGCCCACCTTCAACCGTAAGGCCCGTGTGCTCGCCGAATGGACCCTGTCCGGGCTCTTCAAGCGGGAGGTCGTCTCCCTCGGCTCGCTCGAACATCCCCGCGCGGAGTTCGAACTCGCGGCCGGTGGAAAGTCTCATCACGACCCCTCGGACGACCCGAAGGGGTCGTCCTGACCGGACCGAGGAACTACACGGGCCGCCCCGGCGTCTGACGGATGTCGCCGCGGTCGGCCACCCTGCCAGACTGCCCCACGACCTTGGACGGACACCCGCCCGCCCGCAGCACCCATGAGGCTTCTTCCCGAGTACCGCAATTCCCGGGGCAACGCCCCGACCCCCGGCCGGATCCGGTGCTGGCCGACGACGACGACACGAGGCAAGGATTCGTGAACTTCACGCGCTGGAGCGCCCGGCTCCCCGGAACGCAGCGCCGCGCCGCAGCGCGGACCGAGCATGCGGTCACCCCGGACCGGCGGGGGGAAGGCTCCGTGCCCGCGGCCCGCGCCGAACAACTGACCGACGAGGCGCCGCCCATGCCCGCCGTCGACGAGCTGCCCGCGCGCGAGGTCCTCGACCGCGTCCCGGCCCTCGTCGCCCTCGTGCACGGCCCCGACCACCGCATCGCGTACGTCAACGACGCCTACGCCGCGGCCTTCGGCGAACGACCGCTCGGCGAACCCGCCCGAGAGGCCCTCCCGGAGCTGGCCGAACTGGGCCTGCTGCCCCTCCTCGACCAGGTCCTGCGCAGCGGAAAGCCCCGCACGCTCAAGTCCCGCAAGGCCCCCGACGGCCGCTCCTACACCTTCACCTGCACCCCGGCCGCCGCACACGGCGACCGGGACGGCGGCGGTGCCGTACTCGTCTTCGCCACCGACGTCACGGACCACGCCGAGGCCGCCGAACGCCTCCGCGCGAGCGAACGCCGCCAGCGCGAGACGGCGGTGACCCTGCAGCGGAGTCTCCTCCCCCAGGAGCTGGAGCAGCCGGACGACCTGAGGATCGCGGCGACCTACCAGCCCGGCGGCACCGAGGCCGCGGTCGGCGGCGACTGGTACGACGTGATCACCCTCGGCGGCGGCCGCACGGCCCTCGTCATCGGCGACGTGATGGGCCGAGGAGTACGGGCGGCGGCCGTCATGGGCCAACTGCGCACCGCCGTGCGCGCCTACGCCCGCCTCGACCTGCCCCCGCACGAGGTCCTCCAGCTCCTCGACGGCCTCGCCACGGAGATCGACGCCAACCAGATCGCCACGTGCGTGTACGCCATCCATGACCCCAACGAGGGCCGGCTGGTGTACGCCTCCGCCGGGCACCTGCCCATCCTGGTCCGCGACGAGAACGGCACGGTCCTGCGCGCCGACGAGCCGACCGGCCCCCCGCTCGGCACGGGCGGCTGGATGCACGCCTCCGGCTCGGTCCCGCTGGGCCCCGGCTCGACCGCGGTCCTCTACACGGACGGCCTGGTCGAGCGCCGGAACGAGGACCTGGACGAAGGGATCGCGTCACTGGAGCGGGCACTGGCGGGCGCGACGGGCACGCCCCAGGTGATCTGCGACCGCCTGGTCCGCTCGGCCGGCGTCACCGCCGACCACGACGACGACGTCGCGGTCCTGATCCTCCAGCACCCGGCCCGCACCGGATCCGACGGCGAACTCTTCCGCAACGCGGCTCTGGAGCTGCTCGGCGGTGTGGAAGCGGCCCCCCGCGCGCGGGCCTTCGCCTCCGGCGTGCTGACCAGTTGGCGCTTCCCCACCGACCTGCACGACCTGGGCGTCCTCGCCACCAGCGAGCTCGTCGCCAACTCCCTGCAGCACGGCACACCGCCCATGCGCCTGAGACTCCGCCGCACCGACCGCCGGCTGATCGTCGAGGTCACCGACGGCGACGACCACCTCCCGCGCCGCCGGCGCGCCGAACCGGGTGACGAGTCCGGCCGGGGCATCGCCATCGTCGCGACGATCGCCTCGAACTGGGGGTCACGGCGGACCCCGGGCGGCGGAAAGGCGGTGTGGTGCGAGTTCGTGCTGCCGCGCGCCACCTAGGCGAACCCGCTCCACGGTGCTACTAGCTCTCCATGGCAGACGAACCGGGATTCCAGCTCAAGGGAAGCGCCCCCGAGCGCTACGAGCAGTACGTCGCGCCGCTGATGGCGCCCTTCGTGACAGCGTTGCTCGACGCCGTGGACCTGTGCCCGGGCGATGTCGTCCTCGACCTCGCCTGCGGCACCGGCTTCGCCGCACGCGCGGCCGCCGCCCGGGTCGGTCCCGCCGGCCGCGTCCACGGCGCCGACGTCAACGCGGGCATGCTCGAAGTCGCCGAGGCCCGTCACCCACGCCAGTACCCCGACATCGAGTTCACCCAGGCCCCCGCCGACCGGCTCCCCTACCCCGACGCCACCTTCGACGCGGTCGTCTGCCAGCAAGGCGTCCAGTTCTTCCCCGACCTGACCGCGGCCTTCACCGAGATCGCCCGCGTCCTGCGCCCCTCCGGCCGTTTCGCGGCCACCGCCTGGACCGAGATGACCCGGTCGCCGTACTTCAGCACCCAGTACGAGGCCATCAAGGAGTACGGCGGCGACGAACTCGCCGCCGCCTACACCACGGCGTTCGCCTGCTCCGCCGACCGCCTCACGGACGCACTCGGCAAGGCGGGCTGCCGCGACATCACCACGCGCGAGATCACCTTCGGTATCGTCCTGCCCCCGCTCGTCGACTTCTCCCCGGCGCACCTCTCCGCCCTGCCCTGGGGCCAGCAGATCGCCGACGCCCACGGCCAGGAGGCGCTCACCGCCGCCGGCCGCTCGATCGCCGACCGCCTCGCCGACCGTGCCGCGCCCGACGGTTCGGTCACGCTCCCCTTCACGGCGACGCTGGCGACCGCCACCCGCTGACACGACGAAGGCGGCCGCCACCCGCAGGTGACGGCCGCCGTCGCCCGGCTCACGCCTCGGCGGCCACCGGCTCGGCGGGCGCGGCCCCCCGCGCGACCACCCGGCTCCGCGTCCGCCAGGGCTGGTCCTGTACTGCGGTGAGCCGCCGGCCCAGCCGGAGCGCGAGCACGGTGATGCCCAGCGAGAACAGCAGGAACGTCACGACGTACGGCGCGTGCAGCGAGGCCCCCATCGGACCGCCCACCGCCGGACCGACGGCCAGTGCCAGCTGCTTCACCAGGGCGAACGCGGAGTTGTACTGCCCCGCCATGCCCTCCGGCGCCAGGTCGGCCACCAGCGGGGCGACCGTCGGCGACAGCATCGCCTCACCGAGCCCGAACAGCGCGTACGTCGACACGAACGCGGCCGTGGCCATCTCCTGGCTTCCGTGCCCGAGACCCGCGTACCCGGCCACGACCCACGCCACGGCCCAGATCAGCCCCACGGCGGCGATCACCCGGGACCGACGACGGCGCTCGACGAACTTCAGCACGGCGAACTGCGCGACCACGATCATCAGGGTGTTCGCGGCCAGGGCCGTACCCAGCGCGGAGGTGGAGATCCCCGCGGCCTCGACGCCGTAGGCGCTCAGGCCGGACTCGAACTGCCCGTAGCAGGCGAAGAACAGCACGAAGCCCAGCACGGACAGCTGCACCATGGCCCGGTTGCCGAGCAGCTGCTTCCAGCTGCCCCTCGCCGACCGCGACGGGGCGTCCTCGATCCGCGGGGAGTGCGGCGTCCGCACCGTCGACATGATCACGACGAGCAGCAGGAACATCGCCGCCTCGATCGCGAACAGGAGGGTGAAGGAGGAGACGCGTGTGGTGTCGACCAGATGACCACCGATGAGCCCACCGACCCCGAGCCCGAGGTTCTGCAGGAAGAACTGAGTCGCGAAGGCCCGCGACCGCGTCTCCGCCGAGGAACAGTCCACGATCATCGTGGCCAGCGCCGGCTGCATCACGGCCTGACCCGCTCCGAGCGCGGCCGCCGAGAGGAGAACGGACGGCGCGTTGCCCGCGAGCCCCAGGCTCAGGGCTCCGAGCGCGGCCATGACCAGGGCGGCGAGCAGGACCGGCAGCGGGCCGCGCCGCACGATCGCCCGACCGGCGAACGGCAGTACGACGAGCGCGGCCACGGCGAAGACGGCGAGGACGAGCCCCGCGGTCATGGCTCCCAGTCCCCGCACCTGCGCCACGTAGACGTACAGGTAGGGGACGGTGAAGCCGAGCCCGAACGCGCTGAGTGCGTTGCCCACGTGGATCCGGCGCATCGCTGCGCCCATCGCCCTGGTCACGTTCACCTCTCTCAGGTAGTTGGGTCGTCTCAGTACTTAGCACCGAAGACTTCGAAGATAAAGTTCGAAGCTAAAGAGTACACATCGAAGGACTTCAACGCCAAGCAGCGCCGTGCGATACTGGCGCTCATGGGTGACACCCCCGGCAACCTCGGCATCGGCGGCGAGCCGACCCTCGAAGAGCAGATCGCCGCCTACCAGCGCGAGTTCCAGGACCTCGACCCCCAGGTCGAGAAGATCGTCTCGGCGCTGTCCCGCCTGAACCGCCGCATGAACGTCGCCTACGGCCGCCAGACGGCCGCCCTGGGCATCAGCAGCGCCGAGTGGGAGGTCCTCAAGGCCCTCGTCCTCTCCGGTGCCCCCTACCGGATGGGCCCGAGCGACCTCGCCAAGCGACTCGGCCTCACGCCGGCCGCGATGACCCATCGCATCGACCGGATGGTGGCGGAGGGGCTCGTCACCCGCGAGAGGGACGAGACCAACCGCGTTCGGGTGATCGTGGAGCTGACTCCGGAGGGCCGCGGGAAGTGGCTGGAGGCCATGCGCCTCGCCTCCGTCTTCGAGGAGGATCTCCTCCAGGACCTCTCCCCGGAGGAGCGGACGGTCCTCGGCGAAGCCCTCACCCGCCTCCTGCGCCGGGTAGAGCACGCCCAGCCGGACGCCGGCGGACGCCTCAGTGACCTGGACTGACTCCGCGCCGTAAAAGATCTTGACAGGGGATGCTTGACACTCCCCCGCCGGATCCGTAAGGTTCTTCGGGTTGCCACGGAGCTGTAACGGTTCGTCGGCAGCACCTCCCGCCGCGAAAGCGGCAACCCAAACCACCAGCACGATCTCCCAGCGGGGTTGTATTCGGCGTGCCCGAATTCAATCCGATTTTGGGACTCGGTGGCGTCCGGTCGGGTCACAAGCCCCGATTTGGGAATCGCCGAGAGAATCCGCTAAGGTTTGAGACGTCGGAACGGCCCAACAGCCGTGAAGACAAACCCCGCTGACTGGGAATCAGGCCCGAAAGGATCTGTTAGAGTCGGAACCGCCGGAAAGGGAAA
>NZ_JBHYKH010000384.1:0-8779 GCF_042741275.1 Streptomyces sp. NPDC058964 | reverse complement strand
GCCCGACGGTCCCCCCGACTCCGCCGACCTGTACGGCGCCCCCACGATGGCCCGGCCCGGCGACCCGCCGCCCCGCGCGCCCCCGCCCCCCCCCCGGCCGCCAGCGCGCCCCCGACGGTCTGCTGCCGCCGGGCCACATCGCGTCCGGCGTGGAGCGTGAGGTGCGCGCCCAGACCGTGGCACGGATCCGGGCGGTGCTCGACGACGAGGGGTACGAGACCGCGTACGCGCAGGGCGGCGGCCTCTCCCTCGCGGAGGCCACCGCCCTGGTCTGACGCGTACCGGAGGTCCCGGTGCCGGGCGTCAGCTCTTGGTGCGGAACTTGTGGATCGCGACCGGCGCCATCACCGCGGTGAGAGCCGCCGACCAGGCCAGGGTCACCCACAGGCCGTGCGCGACCGGTCCGCCGACCATCAGACCGCGCGCGGTGTCCGCGAGCGCCGACAGCGGGTTGTAGTCGGTGAAGTTCTGCAGCCAGCCCGGCATCGAGGCGGTCGGCGCGAAGATCGACGAGCCGAACTGCAGCGGCATCAGCACCAGGAAGCCCATGGCCTGCACGGACTGCGCGCTCTTCATCACCACGCCGAGGGTGAGGAACACCCACATCAGGGCCGAGCCGAACACCGCGGACAGGCCCACCGAGGCCAGCAGTCCGGGCCAGTTGGTGATGTCGAAGCCCACGAGGACGCCGACGATCATGAGTACCACGGTCGCGAACAGCATGCGCATCAGCTCGACCGCGATCTTGGCGAACAGCACCGAGCCGCGCCCGATCGGCAGGGACCGGAAACGGTCCATGACACCGGAGTTGAAGTCCGTGTTGAAGCCGGTGCCCACCCCCTGGGCCATGTTCATGCCCATCATGGCCATCAGACCGGGCACGACGTACTGCACGTACTGGTCCTGACCGCCGCCCAGGGACTGGCCGATGGAGCCGCCGAAGACGTACACGAACAGCAGGGTGAAGATGACCGGGAACAGGATGGCGTCGAACATCGACTCCGGGTCCTGCCGGATCCACAGCAGGTTGCGGCGGATGAGCGCGCCCGTGTGGCGCAGATGGGCGCGCAGTGGGATGGGCGCGTCAGCCTTGGAAGCGGCTGCGGCGAGGGTGGCGGCGCTCATACGGCGACCTCCTCGAGGGTCTCGGCGGGCGTGACGTCCTGCGGGGCACTGGCGCGGTGGCCGGTGAGGGACAGGAAGACCTCGTCCAGGCTGGGCAGTTCGGTGGTGATCGAGGAGATGGTGATGCCGCTCGCGGTGACCGCGCCGACCACCGCGGTCAGCTGCTCGTCGCTGAGGACGGGTACCAGCAGCGAGCCCGCGGCGGTGTCCACGGCCGTGCCGGCGAGCCCGGTGATGCCCAGCTCGTCGAGCATCCCGGCGAGCGGGCGCAGCTCCAGCGGGTCCGCGGGCCGGACCCGCAGCGTGCGTCCGCCGACCCTGGCCTTCAGTTCCTCGATGCCGCCGTTCGCGATGACCTTCCCGCGGTCGACGACGGTCAGCTCGGAGGCGAGCTGCTCGGCCTCCTCCATGTACTGGGTGGTCAGCAGGACGGTGACGCCGTCCCCGACCATGGCCTTGACCTCGTCCCACACCTCGTTGCGGGTACGCGGGTCGAGTCCCGTCGTCGGCTCGTCGAGGTAGAGCACCGCGGGGCGCCCGATCATCGACGCGGCCAGGTCGAGCCGCCGCCGCATACCGCCGGAGTACGTTCCCGCGGGCCGCCGGGCGGCCTCCGTCAGCGAGAACCGCTCCAGGAGCTCGTCGGCGCGGGCGCGGGCCTCCTTGCGCGGCAGGTCCAGCAGCCGGCCGATCATGTAGAGGTTCTCCCAGCCGGGGAGCTTCTCGTCCACCGACGCGTACTGCCCGGTGAGGCCGATCACCCGGCGCAGCTGCCGGGGCTGCCGCACGACGTCGTACCCGGCCACGGTGGCGTGCCCGGCGTCGGGGGTCAGCAGGGTGGACAGGATGCGTACGAGGGTGGTCTTGCCGGCTCCGTTCGGCCCGAGCACACCCATCACGGTGCCCTCGCGCACATCCAGGTCGACACCGTCCAGTGCCCTGGTCTCGCCGTAGTGCTTGACCAGCCCCCGTACGGTCACGGCGCTGTTCGCGCCACTGGGGTTGTCGTCGATTCGCGTCATGCCCACGACGTTGTCAGCCCCGACCGACAAACCGCCTACAGACCGCCTACAGCGCCCGACGGACAACCGACACCACCGACAATTCCCCGACGAGCACCGCAACCACCGATCGAGGAACCACTACGGCGGGCACCAGGTCCGCGAGAGCGGCGACGGTTCAGGCGCAAACGGGTGACAGGCCCCGCCGACGGGGGACGATCGGCGGGGCCTGTCGGTGGTGCGACGGTGGCTCGGTGGCGCGGCTGCGCCTCAGTGGACGGAGTGCTCCTCCAGCGGGAACGTTCCGCCCACGACGTCCTCGGCGAACTCCTTCACCGCGTTGCCCATGACCTCACGCAGGCCGGCGTACTTCTTCACGAACTTGGGCACGCGCCCGCCCGTCAGGCCGAGCATGTCGGTCCACACCAGGACCTGCGCGTCGGTCTCCGGACCGGCGCCGATGCCGACGGTCGGGATGTGCAGCACCCGCGTCACCTCGGCTGCCAGCTCGGCGGGGACCAGTTCCAGGACCACCGCGAAGGCGCCCGCGTCCTGCACGGCCTTCGCGTCGCGCAGCAACTGGGCCGCCGCCTCCTCGCCGCGCCCCTGGACGCGGTAGCCCATGGCGTTCACGGACTGCGGGGTCAGGCCGATGTGGGCCATGACCGGGATGCCGGACTCGACCAGCAGCCGGATCTGCTCGTAAGAGCGCTCCCCGCCCTCCAGCTTCACCGCGCCGACACCGGCCTCCTTCACCAGCCGGGTCGCCGAGCGCAGCGCCTGCACCGGGCCCTCCTGGTAGGAACCGAACGGCAGGTCGCCGACGATCAGGGCGCGCTGGGTGCCGCGCACGACCGCGGCCGACAGCATGGTCATCTCGTCGAGGGTGACGGGTACGGTCGTCTCGTACCCGAGGTGGCAGTTGCCCGCCGAGTCGCCGACCAGGAGCACCGGAATGCCGGCCTCGTCGAAGACGGACGCGGTCATCGCGTCGTAGGCGGTGAGCATGGGCCATTTCTCGCCCCGCTCCTTGGCGAGGGCGATGTCGCGGACGGTGATGCGGCGTGTGCCCTTGCCCCCGTACAGCGCCTTGCTGCCGTCGGAGGGCTTGTTCTGGGCAGCCGAAAGCTGCGTCATGGCAACGGCTCCTTCAGTCATCTCGAGGCGCCCTCACGGCGTCCCCGGATCCCTTCCATGGTGGCACCTCGTGCCAGGGAGGACCAGGGGACCCTCGTGTGATCCCTTACGTCATCCCATCGCACCGCGCTCGCACCGGGCCCGCGTCCCGCTCGGTCCCGGGTTGGCCGTGATCGTGCCGGGTAAGGTATCGGTAAAGGAAATTAGATACGAGACGGTTCCGTATTGGAAATGGCCTAGGGTCGTCGACATGACAACTTCTGCCGACCGTGCCTCTCACGGTTCCCGGATACCTGAAGCGGTGCACCGCCGCCGCTGGGCGATCCTCGGCGTCCTGATGCTGAGCCTGCTGATCGTGGTGCTCGACAACTCGATCCTGAACGTCGCCATCAAGACCATCTCCACCCCGGCCCCGACCGGCCTGGGCGCCACCCAGAGCGAGATCGAGTGGGCGATCAACGCCTACACCCTCGTCTTCGCCGGCCTGCTGTTCACCGCGGGCCTCGTCGGTGACCGGCTGGGCCGCAAGAAGGTCCTGCTCGGCGGCCTCGTCGTGTTCGGCGTCGGCTCCGCCCTCGCCGCCGAGTCCGGCTCCCCGGGCGAGCTCATCGCCTACCGCGCGCTGATGGCCCTCGGTGCCGCCTTCGTCATGCCCGCCACCCTCGCCGTGCTGATGAACGTCTTCGAGCGCGAGGAGCAGCCCAAGGCCATCGGCATCTGGGCCGGCGGCGTCGGACTCGCCATCGCCATCGGACCGATCACCGGCGGCGCGCTCCTCGACCACTTCTGGTGGGGCTCGGTCTTCCTCGTCAACGTCCCCATCGTGCTCCTCGCGCTCGCGCTGATGGTGTGGCTGGTGCCCGACTCGCGCGACCCGAAGCCCGGCCGTCTCGACCCCGTCGGCGTCGTGCTCTCGGTCGTCGGCCTGGTCCTGCTGGTCTACGGCATCATCAAGGGCGGCGAGCTCGCCGACTTCACCGACGCCAAGGTCCTGGCGACCATCGCGGCCGGTCTCGCGGTCCTCGCCGGCTTCGTCGTCTTCGAGAAGCGCAGCGACCACCCGTCCCTGGACGTCACCTACTTCAAGAACAAGGTCTTCTCGGCCGCCATGAGCGCCATCGCGCTGGTGTTCTTCGCGCTGATGGGCGTGACGTTCTTCGGCGTCTTCTACACCCAGAGCGTGCGCGGCTATTCGCCACTGGAGTCCGGTGTGCTGATGCTGCCGCTGGCCGCCGCGCAGATGGTCTTCGCGCCGCGTGCCCGGCTGCTCGTCGACCGGTTCGGCAACAAGGCGACCACCACGGCCGGTCTGCTCCTGATCGCCGTGACCCTGGCCATCTTCGCCACCTTCGAGGCGGACACGCCGATCTGGCTCCTGGAGGTCGACTTCTTCCTCATGGGCACCGGCATGGCGCACATCATGACGCCGACCTCCGTCGTCATCATGCAGGCCCTGCCGCGCGAGAAGGCCGGCTCCGCCTCCGCGCTCAGCAACACCTTCCGCCAGGTCGGCGGCGCCCTCGGCATCGCCGTGCTCGGCTCGGTCCTGGCCACCTCGTACCGCACCGGCATCGAGGACAAGCTCGGACTGCTGCCGCCCGGCCTCCGCGACACGGCGGGCGAGTCCATCGAGGCCACCCTGGGTGTCGCCGAGAAGCTCGGCCCGCGCGGCCAGGCCCTGGTCGGACCCGCTCACGACGCGTTCCTGCACGCCATGCACGTCACCGCCCTGTGCGGTACGGGGGTGGCGATCCTCGGCGCGATCGTGACGGCACTCTTCCTGCCGGGCAGGCCGCAGGCGCCGCAGGAGGGCAAGCAGGAGCAGGAGTTGGTCGCCGCCGCGGACTAGTCCGCGCACCGGCGTCCGGAGAGGCACCACGGGGGAAGGAGGCGGCTGCGGGACAATCCCCGCAGCTCAGTGAAAGGACGAAACGACGTGAGCCTTGCCGATAGCCGGCCGCAGCAGCTCGGTCCCGCACGGGGCCGTCCGCGCAGCGAGGCCGTGGAACGCGCCATCCTGGAAGGCGTGATGAAGCTCCTGGAGGAGGGCGTACCCCTCGCCGAGCTCTCCATCGAGCGCGTCGCGCGCACCGCCGGCGTCGGCAAGGCCACCATCTACCGCCGCTGGAGCGGCAAGGAGGACCTCTTCGTCGACGTCATGCGCGCCGCCGAGCCCCCCGACCCCGTGCTCCCCGGCACCTCGATGCGCGACGACCTGGTCGTCCTGCTCGAGTCCCTGCGTCAACGCGGACTGGTCAGCCGCTCCTCGGCGATCCTGCACAACGTCCACGCCCAGATGAAGAGCAGCCCCAGGATCTGGGCCGCCTACCACGCCGGCGTGATAGCTCCCCGGCGAAACCTGGGCCTCGAAGTGCTGCGCCGTGGACAGCGGAACGGCGAGCTGCGCGAGGACGTCGACCTCGAACTGGCCAACGACATGTTCGTCGGCCCCATGCTCGTCCGCTCCGTCCTGCGCCCCGACGCGGACCTCCCGGAGGGGCTGGCGGAACAGATCGTCGACACGGTCCTCGAAGGCCTACGACCCGTCAGCTCGCCTGTCACTTAGCCCGAATGTGCGCGTTTCGTCACAGTCCAGGTGGTTGTCGCCGCAACCGGAACCCCTCGCGCCGACTTGTTCGTCATCGTCTTCCGTACGGCCGCCACGCGGCGGCAGGAGCAGAGCCGATCATCCCCTAGGGTCGTAACCCGGGGCAGACGGTGCGCACGGCAGGTTGTGAGGCAGACGGTATGGCGCAGCAGGCGTACATGACGGAGACGGACAACGGCGGCTCGGGGCCCGAGCGCCGGGGATCCAGGCTCCGGCGCCTGCTCGCCCGCTTGCGCAGCGGCTTGTTCGACGGCTGGCGCGGGGATCCCGGGGTCTGGCGCCGGGGCATCGTCACCGCCGCGATCGCGCTGCTCCTCGCCCTGGTGATGCTGGTGCACTCGCGCATCCCCAACAGGGTGGGCAACCTCGGCAGCCTCACGGAGACGTTCCTGCCCTGGCTGGGCCTGCTGATCCCGCTGCTGCTGGTCCTCGGCGTCGTACGGAAGTCGGCGACCGCGCTGATCGCGGTGCTGCTTCCGGGCATCGTGTGGCTGAACCTCTTCGGCGGGCTGCTCACCGACAAGACGGGCACCGGCGGCGACCTCATGGTCGCGACGCACAACGTCAACGCCGACAACCCGGACCCGTCCGGCACGGCCCGCGACGTGGCCGCGTCCGGCGCGGACGTGCTGGCACTGGAGGAGCTGAAGGCCTCCGCCGTGCCGGTGTACGAGAGGGCGCTGGCGTCGACGTACAAGTACCACTCGGTGCAGGGCACCGTCGGGCTGTGGAGCAAGTATCCGCTCACCGGGGTCAGGGCCGTGGACATCAAGCTGGGCTGGACACGCGCGATGCGGGCCGTGGTGTCCGCCCCGGCCGGCCAGGTCGCGGTGTACGTCGCCCATCTCCCCTCGGTGCGGGTGAAGATGAAGGCCGGGTTCACCGCGCGGCAGCGCGACACGAGCGCCGACGCGCTGGGCGAGGCCATCGCGGACGAGGCGGTGCCGCGGGTCGTGCTCCTCGGTGACCTGAACGGCACCATGAACGACCGCGCCCTCAACGCCGTCACCTCCCAGCTGCGCTCCACCCAGGGCGCTGCGGGCAGCGGCTTCGGGTTCAGCTGGCCCGCGTCCTTCCCGATGGCACGGATCGACCAGATCATGGTGAAGGGGGTCGAACCGGAGAGCTCGTGGACGCTTCCGGGGACGGGCAGCGACCACCTTCCCGTGGCCGCGCGTGTGAAGGTCGCCACATCCGCCTCGTGAACATGCCTGGATAACCGGGGTTCAACGTGCCGGAATACAGTGCCGGGGACGCTTTGTTCCGCTACTGAACATAAGATGGGGCGGAACCCACTCCTGAAAGGCACAGGCCCTTCATGCCTCTGGCCCTGCTCGCGCTGGCCGTCGGCGCCTTCGGCATAGGTACGACCGAGTTCGTGATGATGGGCCTGCTGCCCGACGTCGCGGCCGACCTGCACGTCTCGATCCCTGCCGCCGGGCACCTGGTCTCGGCGTACGCGCTGGGCGTCGTCATCGGCGCCCCGCTCCTCGCCGCGGTGACCGCCCGTATGTCCCGCCGTACGGTCCTGGCGGGCCTGATGGGCCTGTTCGTCGTGGGCAACGCGCTGTCCGCCCTCGCCCCCGGCTACGAAACGCTTCTGGCCGCCCGCTTCCTGAGCGGGCTGCCGCACGGCGCCTTCTTCGGCGTCGGCGCGGTGGTCGCGACGAACATGGTGGCGCCGGAGCGCAAGGCCCGTTCCGTCTCCCTGATGTTCCTCGGCCTGACCGTCGCCAACATCGCGGGCGTTCCGGCCGCCACGTCCATGGGCCAGCACCTCGGCTGGCGGGCGACCTTCCTCGGCGTCAGCGCGATCGGCGTGGCGGCGATCGTCTCCCTGGCCCTGCTGATCCCGCGCGATCACGGGCGCACCCCCGCCGCCGGCCTGCGCGGTGAGCTGGCCGCGCTGCGGTCGGTGCCGGTGTGGCTGGCGCTGGGCACGACGGTGGCGGGCTTCGGCGCGCTCTTCGCGGCCTACAGCTACATCACGCCGATGCTCACCGACTCCGCCGGATACGCCGACTCCAGCGTGACGCTGCTGCTGGCGCTGTTCGGTGTCGGGGCCACGGCGGGCAACCTGCTGGGCGGCCGGCTGGCGGACCACGCCATGCGGGGAACGCTGTTCGGGGGCCTGGTCTCCCTGGCCGCGGTCCTGTCCCTGTTCCCGCTCCTCATGCGTACGCCGGTCACCGCGGCCCTGGCCGTCGTCCTGCTCGGCACGGCGGCTTTCGTGACGGGGTCGCCGCTCCAGCTGATGGTCATGGAGAAGGCGTCCTCCGCCCCCTCGCTGGCCTCCTCCGCCAACCAGGCCGCGTTCAACCTGGCGAACGCCGGCGGCGCCTGGATCGGCGGCCTCGCCCTGGCCGCGGGCTTCGGCGTGACGTCTCCGGCGGTGGCCGGGGCGGGGCTGGCGGTGCTGGGCCTTGGGGTGGCCGGTACGGCGTACGCCGTCGACCGGAGCCGGGCGGTCCCCGCGGGCCGCGAGCGCCGGGTCGCGGGCCACGTCCCGCACCAGCCGGAGCCCCAGCACTCCTGACCGCGCCGGCTGTCCTTCTCGCCCACCCGCCTGCCCGTCCCGGTGGGTTGAGGGGGCGGCTGGGGATGGTGCCGTGAGTCGGATGGCTCCGTCTGTTGCCCTCCCGAGGCCCTTGCCCACTCACCCACTCACCCACCCACTCACTCACCCGACTCGGTGGCCGAGAGCCGGACGCATGGGTGCGGCCCGCAGGTATTGGGCGCGGCTGGGCAGGGGTGCAGGGGACCGAGTCCCCGCCGGGGTCCGGGCGGAGGGGTGGCCCTGTGGCCCACCGAGCCGGGCGGCCGGGCGGGGCGCACCCCTACGCCTCACCGCGCCGTAAACACCCACGCGCCCCCCCCCCCAATCCCGGAAGCGGGCGCGCGCGCGCGC
>NZ_JBHYKH010000383.1:0-8783 GCF_042741275.1 Streptomyces sp. NPDC058964 | reverse complement strand
GCGTGGAGAGATAGGAGTGCACGTACCGCGCGATGAGGCCGGTGCCGAGATAGCCGACGCGGCCCGGCGCGGGGCGGGGGGTGGCGGGAGCGGCGGGCGCGCCCCCGGCGGGGGCGGGGGGCGGGCGCGGGGGGCGCGGGGGGGCCCCGCGCCCCGCCCCGCCCCCGCCCCCGCGCCCGAGGTCCCTGAGGGTGGCCTCGACGACCTGCCGGTCCACGGCCCGGTGGGTCCGGTACCCGCTGGCCGTCCTGACCTGACCGCGGAGTACGGCGGTGAGGGAGGGCTCGTCGAGCTGCAGGACGAGGCGGGCGCCGGGGACACGGCGCCGTACCTCGGCCAGGTGCAGGCGCAGCCCCTCGGCGAGCGAGGCGGCGAGATCGCGGCTTGCGCCCGGGTCGGAGAGGGCGGCCTCGCCGTTCTTCAGTTCGAGGGCGGTGGCCAGGGTCCAGGGCCCGACGGCCTGCACCTTCACCTGCCCCTCGTACCCCTGGGTGAACTCCTCGAGCGCGTCGAGGTCCTCGCCCAGCCAGGACCGGGCCCGCTTGGTGTCACGCCCGGGCCGGTCCCCGATCCGCCAGCCGCTCGGCTCCACGCGCGCGTACAGCTCGACGAGCAGGCCGGCGGTGCGGCCGATCATGTCCGCGCCGGGCCCGCGGGCCGGCAGCTCGGGCAGGAACGGGAAGTCCTCGAAGGACCCGGTGACTGTCTTGGCGGCCTCCCGGGCGTCCCCGCCGGGCATGGACCCGATACCGGTGGCCGCACCGAACCTGAACTGGCTGTCATCGCTCACCCCCGAAGCCTACGGAACCCACGGGGGGCGGGTTCAACGCCGGTACGCCCCGTGCCGTTCCAGGAAGGCGAGCAGCTGTCCCGGGTCGGCGACTTCGAGGTTGTTGCGGAAGCGGCCGCGTTCCCAGGCGATGTCGGTCCGCCCGTGGTGGCTGCCACTGCCGATGAACTCGCCGTGGGCGTCGAGCAGGGCGACGGTCAGGCTGCCGTGGCAGCGGCAGATGTCACCGCTGAAGTCTCCGGTCGTGGTCAGGGCGCGCAGCTCCGCGAGCGTGCCGTCGTCGTAGATCTCGGCCAGGACCGGGCGCCGGGCGAGCGGCCCGGCGTCGTCCCCGCCGCGCAGGATCACCGCGGCCGCGGCGCGGTCCCAGACGTCGTCCAGCCAGACGCGGATCTCGTCACCGGCGCGCGCGCCGCTTCCTTCGGAAGTCACCGGGTCACTGCCCCGGCCGCACCGTCAGGTCGTTGACCTCCGCGTCCCTGGGCAGGTCGATGGCCATCAGGATCGTCGTCGCCACCGACTCGGGGTCGATCCACCGGTCCGGGTGGTAGTCCTTGCCCTCCTGCTGGTGGACTTTGGCCTGCATGGGGCTTGCGGTGCGGCCCGGGTAGACGGAGGTGACGCGGACGCCGTGGGCGTGCTCCTCCGCGCGGAGGGAGTCGGCCAGGGCCTTGAGGCCGTGCTTGGAGGCGGCGTAGGCGGACCAGCCGGCGTGGGCGCTGAGTCCCGCGCCGGAGTTCACGAAGACCACGTGACCGCGGGCGGCGCGCAGCTGCGGGAGGAGGTGGCGGGTCAGCTCGGCGGGTGCGACCAGGTTGACGTTGAGCTGGTGGCGCCAGGACTTCGGGGTCAGCTCCCCGACCTGGCCCAGGTCGACGACTCCGGCGATGTGCAGCAGCGAGTCCACCCGGTCCGGCAGTGTCTGGTGGGAGAAGGCCCAGGAGAGCTTGTCCGGGTCCGCGAGGTCGCCGACCAGGGTGCGGGCGCCGGGGAACTCCGCCGCCAGTTCCTTCGCGCGGCCCGCGTCGCGCGCGTGCAGCACGAGTTCGTCCCCGCGCGCGTGCAGACGGCGGGCCACGGCCGCGCCGATGCCGGAACCCGCCCCGGTGATCACATGAGTAGCCATGGGGGTCATGCTCGCATCACCGGACGCCCGCGCTCTCCTCCAGGTGGGCCAGCGCGCCGACCGGCTCGTCCGTGAAGACGACGAGGTCGGAGAGCGGGCGGGGCAGGAAGCCCTCGTCCTCCGTCCTGCGGAACTGCTGTTTCGGACCGTCGTGGAAGCCCTCGGTGTCGAGCAGGACGACGGGCTTGTCGGTGTGCCCGTGCTTCTTCGGCTCCAGGGTCTCGGTGGCCTCGTCGAGCGTTCCGGTGCGGCCCACCATGACGACCACCGCGTGGGCCTTCTCCAGCAGCGGCCGCTTGCGCTCGGCGGGGTCCTTCGCGATCACCATCTCGTCGGCGCCGGGCCGCGCCTTTTCGCGAACTCGCTCGCGGGGCGCGGGTAGCGGTCGTCGGGGCCGGCGGCGGAGAGGAGGACGCAGATTCGCATGCGGCCGGCCCAGGGGGAAGAAGCCGGGGTCCGGGAGCGCTCTCCCTGGTATGACGAATGGACACACGATCACGATCGAGCAGGGTGAGCAGCACGTGCGCGTGGTGCACGGGGGTCAGGTACTGGCGGAGAGCCGCCGCCCCCTGGTGCTGCGCGAGACCGGCTGTCCCGTGCGCTACTACATCCCGGCCGAGGACGTGCGCCTCGACCTCCTCACCCCCTCCGGGACCCGCACCCACTGCCCCTTCAAGGGGACGGCGTCCTACTGGTCCCTGCCGGACGCCCCGGACCTGGTGTGGGCGTATCCCGAGCCGAAGGACGGAGTCGCCGCGATCAAGGACCACCTCTGCTTCTACGAAGTGGAAGTTCAGCAGCAGAAGTCCGGGAGCAGCGGTGTCGTGACCGATTAGCCGCGTCCCCGGTGGCAGTCTCCAGAGGCATGGACAAGCAGATCATTTCGCGTGACGGCACCCGCATCGCCTACGAGCTCGGCGGGCAGGGCCCGGCGGTCGTCCTCGTGAGCGGCGCGATGTCCACGGGCGCCACGGTGGCCCCGCTGGCCGCACGGCTCGCCGAGCACTGCACGGTCGTGCCGTACGACCGCCGGGGGCGCGGCGCCAGCGGGGACACGGCGCCGTACTCCGTCGCCCGCGAGGTCGAGGACCTGGCGGCGCTGATCGAGGCGGTGGGCGGGGAGGCGGCGCTCTACGGCATGTCTTCGGGCGGCGCGCTGGCGCTGGAGGCGGCGGCGAGCGGGCTGCCGGTACGTCAGGTGGCGGTGTACGAGCCGCCGTTCGCGGTCTACGAGGGCGGTGCCGAGGAGCGTGCCGAGTACACCCGGAACCTGACGGAGGCTCTCGGGCAGGGGCGCCGCGGAGACGCGGTGGAGCACTTCCTGCGGCTCACGGGCCTGGCGGAGGAGATGATCCGGGGCGCCCGCCAGTCCCCCATGTGGGCCGACATGGAGGCGATCGCGCCGAGTCTGGCCCACGACGACGCGGTGATGGGCGACGGTCTGGTGCCCCGGGAACGGCTGGCCGCGATCACCGTGCCCGTACTGGCCGTCGCGGGCGGGGCGAGCCCGGCCTGGATGCGGGAGGCGGCCCGGGCGGTCGCGGAGGCGTCGCCCCGAGGGACGTACCGAACCCTGGAGGGGCAGACGCACAGGGTGGATCCGGACGTCCTCGCGCCGGTGCTGGCGGAGTTCCTCGCCCCGTAGCCCCGGCGCGGCCGCCGGCCCCGCTAGACCGCCGCAGTCGTCGCGCGCGTGGTCGACGCGATGGTCGCCGAGCCCACCACCCGCGTGCCGTCGTACAGGACGATCGCCTGGCCGGGGGCGACGCCGCGGACCGGCTCGGTGAAGGCGACCCGCAGTCCGCCGTCCACGGGCTCCGCCGTCACCTCGGTCTCGCCGCCGTGGGCGCGGAGCTGGGCGGTGTAGGTGCCGGGGCCGGCCGGGGCCGTGCCGCACCAGCGGGGCTTGATCGCGGTCAGGGCGGTGACGTCCAGGGCGGCGGCCGGGCCGACCGTCACCGTGTTGGTCACCGGGGAGATGTCGAGGACGTAGCGCGGCTTGCCGTCGGCGGCCGGGGTGCCGATGCGCAGGCCCTTGCGCTGGCCGATGGTGAAGCCGTACGCGCCCTCGTGCGTGCCCACCTTGGCGCCGGACTCGTCGACGATGTCGCCCTCGGCCCTGCCGAGCCGGGAGGCGAGGAAGCCCTGGGTGTCGCCGTCGGCGATGAAGCAGATGTCGTGCGAGTCGGGCTTCTTGGCGACCGCGAGGCCGCGGCGCTCGGCCTCCGCGCGGATCTCGTCCTTGGTCGTCACCGTGTCGCCCAGCGGGAACAGGGCGTGCGCGAGCTGCTTCTCGTCCAGGACGCCGAGGACGTAGGACTGGTCCTTCGCCATGTCGGAGGCCCGGTGCAGTTCGCGGGTGCCGTCCTCGTTCACGATCACCTTGGCGTAGTGACCGGTGCAGACGGCGTCGAAGCCGAGCGCCAGCGCCTTGTCCAGCAGCGCGGCGAACTTGATCTTCTCGTTGCAGCGCAGGCACGGGTTCGGGGTGCGGCCGGCCTCGTACTCGGCGACGAAGTCCTCGACGACGTCCTCGCGGAAGCGGTCGGCGAGGTCCCAGACGTAGAACGGGATGCCGATGACGTCGGCGGCGCGGCGGGCGTCGCGCGAGTCCTCGATCGTGCAGCAGCCCCGCGCGCCGGTGCGGAACGACTGCGGGTTCGCGGAGAGCGCGAGGTGGACGCCGGTCACGTCGTGGCCCGCCTCGGCCGCGCGGGCGGCGGCGACGGCGGAGTCCACGCCGCCGGACATGGCGGCGAGGACGCGGAGGGGGCGGGTGCGCTGCGGGGTGTCAGTCATAACCCCTCCAGGGTACGGGGGCGCGGGAACCGGGACCCGCGGGTATCCGTTGACGATCACATGGGTGGGACACGGGCGGGTACCGGGAGCGGCGACTCCGATCGGCGGCTGGGGCGGCGGGCCCTGCTCGTCGGCGGTCTCGCGGCCGCCGCGGGGACCGCGGTGCTGGCCCGGGACGAGCTCTCCCGTCTGTGGTGGCGGCTGCCGGGGGTGGAGAAGCCGCGGGTGGCGGGTGCGGTGGACTTCCGGGGCGCGCGATGGGTGGCCGCGTCCCCGGCGAACTACCGGCGGGCGGACCGGCCGGACGACTATCCGATCGACCGGATAGTCGTGCATGTCACCCAGGGCGGCTACGCAAGCGCGGTGAAGGCCTTCCAGGACCCGTCGCACGGGGCGGCGGCGCACTACATCGTGCGCGGGGACGGGCGCGTCACCCAGCTGATCCGTGAGCTGGACGTGGCGTTCCACGCGGGCAACCGGTCGTACAACGAGCGGAGCGTCGGCATCGAGCACGAGGGGTTCGTGGAGCGGTCCTCGTCCTTCACGGACGCGATGTACGCGTCCTCGGCGCGGCTGACGGCCACGATCTGCGGGCGGTACGGCATACCGGTCGACCGGGAGCACATCATCGGGCACGTGGAGGTCCCGGGGACGGACCACACGGATCCCGGGCGGTACTGGGACTGGGACCGGTACATGGGGCTGGTGCGACAGGCCGCGGGGCATGACGCGGATCGTGCATGATCACGGTCGTGGGGGCTCCGCGCATCGGCCGGGTATCCCGGGTCACCGCCGGCACGACCGGGGGCGGTGAGCGCTCCCAGGTCCTGCCGGCGTCGCGGGGCAGGCGGCAACGGGACGACAGGGCCTAGGTCAGGCCGGCCGCGCGGGCCCGTTCCACCGCCGGGCCGATGGCCTTCGCGACCGCGTCCACGTCCGCCTCCGTGGAGGTGTGGCCGAGGGAGAAGCGGAGGGTGCCGCGGGCCAGGTCCGGGTCGGTGCCGGTGGCGAGGAGGACGTGGCTGGGCTGGGCGACGCCGGCGGTGCAGGCGGAGCCGGTCGAGCACTCGATGCCCTGGGCGTCCAGCAGGAGCAGCAGGGAGTCGCCCTCGCAGCCCGGGAAGGTGAAGTGGGCGTTGGCCGGCAGGCGGTCCACCGGGTCGCCGCCGAGGATCGCGTCCGGAACCGCCGTACGGACGGCCTTGATCAGGTCGTCCCGCAGGGCGCCGATCTCCCGGCCGAACCACTCGCGCTGCTCGGCGGCCAGCCGGGCGGCGACCGCGAAGGAGGCGATCGCCGGGACGTCGAGGGTGCCGGAGCGCACATGGCGCTCCTGGCCGCCGCCGTGCAGGACGGGCACGGGGGTGTACTCGCGGCCGAGGAGGAGCGCGCCGATGCCGTACGGGCCGCCGATCTTGTGGCCGGAGACCGTCATCGCGGCGAGCCCGGAGTCCTCGAAGTCGACGGGGACCTGGCCGAAGGCCTGGACGGCGTCCGCGTGCAGCGGCACATCGAACTCGGCGGCCGCCCGGGCGAGTTCGCGGACCGGCAGCACCGTACCGATCTCGTTGTTGGCCCACATGACGGTCGCCAGGGCCACGTCGTCGGGGTTGCGGGCGATCGCCTCGCGCAGTGCCTCCGGAGCGACCCGCCCGTACTTGTCGACGGGGAGGTACTCGACGGTGGCGCCCTCGTGTTCGCCGAGCCAGTGGACGGCGTCGAGGACGGCGTGGTGTTCGACGGGGCTGGCGAGGACCCGGGTCCTGGCCGGGTCGGCGTCGCGCCGGGACCAGTAGAGACCCTTGACCGCGAGGTTGTCGGCCTCGGTGCCGCCGGAGGTGAAGACGACCTCGCTGGGGCGGGCGCCGAGCGCTTCGGCGAGCGTCTCGCGGGACTCCTCGACCGTGCGGCGGGCCGTACGGCCGGACGCGTGGAGGGAGGAGGCGTTGCCGGTGACGCTCAGCGCGGCGGTCAGTGCCTCTGCCGCCTCCGGGAGCATCGGGGTCGTCGCGGCGTGGTCGAGGTAAGCCATGGTGAGCCCGATTCTACGGGGCCCTTGACGGCGGCCCGGTGCCAAGGCCGGGCACAGCGGGCGGCGGTGCCCCGTCGTCCTCGGGGCGTCTGCCGTCGTTCAAGGTGTTTTTCCCGGGCTCACAGGCTCCACGAAACGGTGTTGGACATCTGCATGGCGATGACCAGGACCGTCAGGTCGGCCACGCCCAGCGCCAGGCCGAGGTACGCCCGGCCGCGACGGGACGTGCCTCGCCACAGGGCGACGCCCGCCAGGACCATGGCGATCGGCCCGAGGAACAGGTTGAGGACGAGGAGGCCGAGGAGGCCGAGGATGAAGGACGCCACGGCCATGCCGTCGGCGTCGCGGGTGCTCTGCCGGGTGTCGGTCCGGTCGGTGCGGTGGGCGGCCGGTGCGGTGAGTTGCATGGTGCTCAGCTCCTGAAGGTCGGTTCGGGCGGTCAGTTGGCCGAGGTGCGACGACGGCGGCCGTGGCGTTCGCGGATCGCGAAGATGCCGAGCCAGACGGCGATGACGGCGGCCACGGCAGCGGTGACGGTGAGCGGCGCGTGGGCGACGGTGCCCAGCACCACACCGAGCAGCATGAGTGCGGCGACGAGGAACAGCATGGGATTCGATCCCCCCTCCGTGAAGTTTCGGTGAACGGTTGTGGTTACAGTTGTTCACTGACTTTGAGTCTAGCGCCTCCGACGGCTTTTCAATTCCGGAGAACAGTTGTTAACTGGATGACATGAGTCACACCCTCGGCATCCGGCAGGCCCAGAAGCAGAAGACCCGGCAGGCGCTCCTGGACGCGGCGTTGGGGCTGCTGGAGGGACAGAGCCTGAGCAGTCTGGGCCTGCGCGAGGTCACCCGCGCCGTCGGCGTCGCCCCGACCGCCTTCTACCGGCACTTCCGCTCCACGGCGGATCTCGGCGTGGCCCTGGTCGACGAGGCGCTGGGCAGTCTGCACCCGATGGTGCGGACGACCGTGTCCACGGCCGGGGACAGCGACGAGCGCATCACCCGCGCCATCGGGCTGATCGCCCGGCACGTGGAGACGCACCCCGCGCACGTCCGCTTCATCGCCCGCGAGCGGCACGGCGGCGTCCAGCCGGTACGGGAGGCCATCCGGGCCCAACTGACCAGGTTCGCCGAGGAAGTGCGGACCGAGCTGGCCAAGGACCCGGAGGCCGTCGGCTGGAGCGAAGACGACCTGCTGATGCTCGCGCACCTCTACGTCGACCAGATGCTCATCACGGCCTCCCTGTTCCTGGAGGCGCTGGAGACCTCGGCCTCCGGGGAGGAGCGGGAGCACGTCGCCCAGGTCGCGGCCCGCCAGATGAGGCTGATCAGCCTCGGCCGCCGCCACTGGCTGGACTGACCCCGGCGCGGCACACGGGGGGTGGCGCGCCCGTTTCACCCGACGCGCCGCCCCTGTCGTACGGAACCGCGGGTCAGCCCTGCCGAGCCTGCCCTCCCTGGCCCGGCTGCCCGCCGACCGGACCTCCGCAGCCGCCGCCCCGGCCGCCCCCGGGGCCACCGCTAGGCATGCCCGAGGGGACACCGGTCGGGGTGCCGGTGGGAGCACCGGCCGGCCTGCCCGAGGGCGCGCCGGTCGGGGCGCCGCCAGGACGCCCGGAGGCGCCGGTCGGCACGCCGGACGGCGCCTGACAACCCTGCTGCCCCGAGGTGCCGCTGTTCGAGGACGACGAGTCGCCCGAGCCGCACGCGGTCAGCAGCAGCGGGGACAGCGCCAGCAGGGCGACGGCGGGGGCGAGACGTGCACGCTTCATGAGAGACAGCTCCACGGATGCTGAGGGGGTCCTGAGGCGGGCACTCAATCAACGGCTCTTAGGGCGTTCTTGGGTCCGTCCTGTCGCCTGCCTGTCAATCGGGTAAAGCAGAGCCCAAGAGGACGAGCCGGCCCGGGAGTTCAGCCCGGTCCCTCGGCCACGGGCCGGTACAGGTCCGTGACACTGCGGCCCGCGGCCGCCGCCTGCACGGGCCCCTCGGGCGGGGCTAGGTCACACACACTCTCGGGGTCACACACAGAGT
>NZ_JBHYKH010000382.1:0-8812 GCF_042741275.1 Streptomyces sp. NPDC058964 | reverse complement strand
CCTACGCCCTGCGCCGCCGGGCGCTCGGGCGGGAGCTGGCCGCGCGGGGGATCGCGTCGTGCGGGGCGAGCGGGATGAACCTGTGGGTGCCCGTGCGGGACGAGTCGGCCGTGGTGAACGGGCTGCGCTCGTACGGCTGGTGGGTCGCGGCCGGAGCGCGGTTCCGGCTGTCGTCGCAGCCGGGGGTCCGGATCACGGCGGCCGGGCTGGAGCCGGCCGACGCGGTGCGGCTGGCCTCGGACTTCGCCGCCGTGCTCGGCGAGTCCGCGGCCACCTACGGAGGCTGACCGGGTCGTCCGGGCAGGTCAGGCGCGCTTTCGGGCCAGGTCCTCGTAGAAGCCCAGGAGATCCAGGTTGTCGATGGAGCCGGGGTTGACGGCCTTCTCCAGGGGCGTGCCCTGGAGGAGTCGCTTGACCGGGACCTCGATGCGCTTTCCGGTCAGGGTGTGCGGGACGCCGGGCACCTCGATGATCTCGTCGGGGACATGGCGCGGGGAGAGCTGTTCGCGAATGGCCTGCTTGACGCGGTTCAGGAGGGCCTCGTCGAGCACGGCGCCCGGCACGAGGTGCACGAACAGCGGCATCCAGTAGCCCCCGTCGGGCTGTTCGATGCCGATGACCAGCGATTCCTTGATCTCCGGGAGGCGTTCCACGACCTCGTAGATGTCGGCCGATCCCATGCGCACGCCCTGGCGGTTGAGCGTGGAGTCGGAGCGGCCGTGGATGACGACGGATCCCCGGGAGGTGAGGGTGATCCAGTCACCGTGGCGCCAGACACCGGGGTAGGTGTCGAAGTAGCTGTCGTGGTAGCGGCTGCCGTCGGGGTCGTTCCAGAAGCGGATCGGCATCGAGGGCATGGGGTTGGTGACGACCAGCTCGCCCACCTCGTCGACGAGGGGTTGTCCGCTGGGGTCCCAGGACTGCAGATCGGTGCCCAGTCCTGGTGCCTGGAGTTCGCCGGTGTAGACGGGCAGGGTCGGCACCGCCCCCGCGAAGCAGGAGCACACGTCGGTTCCACCGCTCACGGAGGCGATCCACAGGTCGTCGCGGACCTCGTCGTGCAGCCAGCGGAACCCGTCGGGCGGCAGGGGTGAGCCGGTGGTGGCGACGCACTGCACCCTGGAGAGGTCGAAGTCGCGCGAGGGGTGCACGCCCGCCTTTCGGCAGGCCATGACGTACGCCGCCGACGTGCCGTACAGGGTGGCTCCGGTGCGTTCGGCGACGCGCCACTGGGCGCCGGTGTCCGGGTAACCGGGACTGCCGTCGTACAGGACGATCGTCGTGCCCGTGAGCAGGCCGGAGACGAGGAAGTTCCACATCATCCAGCCGGTCGAGGTGTACCAGAAGAAACGGTCTTCGGGGCCCAGGTCGCAGTGCAGGCCGAGCTGCTTGAGGTGCTCGACCAGGATGCCGCCCTGGGACTGGACGATGGCCTTCGGCAGGCCGGTCGTGCCGGAGGAGTAGAGCACCCACAGGGGGTGGCCGAACGGGACCTGCTCGAAGACGGGCTCCGTCTCGGCGGACGTGAGGGCCGACCACTCCAGGGCGCCGTCGGGCGCCTCTGTGCCCAGCAGCGGGATGTGCACGACGGCGCGCAGGGTGGGCAGCTCGCGACGCAGTTCGGCGACGGCCTCGCGGCGGTCGTGCTCCTTGCCGCCGTAGCGGTAGCCGTCGACGGTGAACAGGACGACGGGTTCGACCTGCTGGAAGCGGTCGAGGACGCTGCGGGCTCCGAAGTCGGGTGCGCAGGAGGTCCAGACGCCGCCCACGGCGGCCGTGGCGAGCAGGGCGACGACGGCCTGCGGGATGTTGGGGAGGTAGCCGCTGACCCGGTCGCCGGGGCGTACGCCGAGGGCGCGGAGTTCGGCGGCGAGGGAGCCCACCTGACGGCGCAGCTCGGACCAGGTCACCGGGCGCGGCTCGTGGCTCTCGTCGACGTACAGGAGGGCCGGTTCGTCCGCGCGGGTCTCCGCCGCGCGCAGCGCGTGCTCGGCGTAGTTCAGGGTCGCCCCGGGGAACCACTCCGCTCCGGGCATCGCGCGGTCGCCCAGCACGCGCGCGTAGGGCGTGGAGAACCGTACGTCGAACCACTCCGTGACGGCCTTCCAGAAGGTGTCCAGCTGGTCGACGGACCAGCGGTGCAGTGCCGCGTAGCCGCCCTCGGACGGGGCGCCGTGGTGCTCTGCCGCCCAGGCCTGGAACCTGGTGATGCGTGCCTGGGCGATGCGTGCCGGATCGGGCTGCCAGAGGGGCAGGGGGTTCGCGGTCGACATTGGAGCGGCTCCCGGACTGTGCGCGTTGTGTGCGTCGCTCGCGCACGGGCTGGGTTGTGCGCGTGACGCGGCTGACAGGGACGATGCCATGTGATCGACTTCTACACCAGGGTGCCCCCCACATAGTCCGTGTCGTGAAGATGTGGCCCTGGCACGGGTGAACGGCAGTTGAACGACACACGCGTGTGGGGCGGTCAGTGGCAGGGTGAACAGCATGGACGGTCGTGACCTGGTGCGTTCGGTGAGGGTGGTCGGTTCGGCGAGGGTGGCACGGGGGTTTCGTACCGTACGGGCCGCGTGGCGCATGCGGCGTACCGACGCCGTCGGGCTGCCGCCGCGGGGTGTCGAGCGCGCCCGGGTGCCCGGAGTGGTGCAGGGAGCGGAGCCGGGGCCCGGGGGCGGTGTGATCCGCTTCGGCCGGTCCGAGCTGAGGATCGTGGTCACCGTGAACGGGGCCGTCTTCTGGGGCTGGGACGGGGCCGGACCCGAGCCTTCGTATGCGCTCGCGGGGCGCTGCCCCGAGCCGGATCCGCGGGCGGTGCTGGAGCCGGACAAGGACGGCGGCTGGCGGGTCGTGGCGGAGCGGGCGACGGTGGTCGTCTCGCGGCACGGAGCGGTCGAGGTGTGCACGCCCGGGGGCGTGACGCTGCGGCGGGACCTGCCGCCACGCTGGTGGGAGCCGGTCGGCGGGGGCACTGCGCGCTGGATGCAGCGGTCGGAGGTGGCCGCCGACGCGCGCTTCTTCGGGCTGGGGGGCCGCGCGGCAGGGGTCCGGCTGCGCGACGGGTCGTACCGGCTGTGGAACACCGACCCGGGGCACGCCTTCGGCCCGGGTGACGATCCGCTGTACATCACGATGCCCGTGCAGTTGGTGGTGGCCGACGCGGCAACGCACCTGGTCTTCCACGACTCCTCCTGGGACGGGAGGGTGACGCTGTGGGAGGGCGAGGAGGGCGCCGGGTCCGGCCATGACCGGGCCGGACGATGCGAACTGCGGATGGAGGGCGGCCCGCTGCGCTGCTGGGTGATCGTGGGCACCCCCGCGCGCGTGCTGCACGCCTGGGCCTCGCTGACCGGGGCGCCCGCGCTGCCCCCGGGTTGGGCGCTCGGTCACCAGCACGCGCGGTGGGGTTTCGGCAGCGAGCAGGAGGTGCGGCGGATCGTCGCCGGCTACCAGGAGCGCGATCTGCCGCTGGACGCCGTCCATCTGGACATCGACCACTACGACGAGCACCAGGTGTTCACGGTCGATCACGAGCGCTTCCCGAAGCTGCCGGGGCTCGCCGAAGACCTGCGGCGGGACGGGATCCGGCTGGTGTCCATCGTCGACCCCGCGGTGAAGGCCACTCCGGGCAACGCCGTGTACGACGGCGGCTCGGCCGTGGACGCCTTCGTGAAGGACGCCTCGGGGCGGCTGGTGCAGGGGGTGGTGTGGCCCGGCGAGTCGGTGTATCCGGACTTCACGCACGCGCGCGTGCGGAAGTGGTGGGGCGGGCTCTACGAGGAGCGGCTCGCGCAGGGGTTCGCCGGGTTCTGGCACGACATGAACGAGCCCACGTCCTTCAACGCCTTCGGCGAGTCGACGCTGCCGCGCTCGGCGCGGCACACCCTGGAGGGCCGCGGTGGCGACCACCGGGAGGCGCACAACGTGTATGCGCTGTGCATGGCGAGGGCGGGTTACGAGGGGTTGCGGGAACTGGTCCCCCGGGAGCGGCCGTTCCTGTTCTCACGCTCCGGCTGGGCCGGAATGCAGCGCTACGGGGGCACGTGGTCCGGGGACGTGGCCACCGGCTGGCCGGGGCTGCGGGCATCCCTGTCGCTCGTCATGGGCCTGGGGCTGTGCGGGGTGCCGTACTCGGGGCCGGACGTGGGCGGGTTCGACGGGAGCCCGTCACCGGAGCTGTATCTGCGATGGTTCCAGCTCGGCGCGTATCTGCCGCTGTTCCGGACGCACGCCAGTCTGCGTGCGGGGCGCAGGGAGCCCTGGGAGTTCGGCGCCGAGGTGCTGGAGCACGCGCGCGCGGCGCTGGTCGAGCGCCGGCGTCTGCTGCCGTACTTCATGACGCTGGCGCATCTGGCGCGGCGGACCGGCGCGCCGTACGTGCGGCCGCTGTGGTGGGGCACTCCGGAGGACCGGGCGCTGCGCGACTGCGAGGACGCGTTCCTGCTGGGCGACTGTCTTCTGGTCGCGCCGGTGCTCGATCCGGGCGCGGACCGGCGTGCGGTGCGGCTGCCCCGGGGGCGCTGGTACGACACGGTGACGGAGCGGGTCTACGAGGGTCCGGGGCAGGTTCTGGTCGACGCTCCGCTGTCGCGGATTCCGGTACTCGCGCGCGCGGGGGCCGTCGTGCCCGTGCGGAGCGACGACGGCGGCACGGCGTTGGAGGTGTGGGCGCCTGTCCGTGGCCGGACCGGTGGTGGGCTGGTGGTGCCGGACGCGGGCGACGGGTGGGACGAGCCGGAGATCGAGCGCTACGTCGCCCGCTGGGCGGGCCGGCGGGTGGTGGTCACGCGGGAGGGCGAGGACGGTGTGGGCGAGCCGCCCTACCCGGTGCGCATACGTGGGCTGGGGTGAGCTGCCGGCTCAGTACCGGCCCTCGAACCAGGCCCGCGCGGCCAGTGTGTGCAGCGGGAAGGCGAGTTCCTCCGGCCTGCGCAGCAGGTGCCAGCCCTCCGTCTCGTCCGTCGCGCCGGACGGTGGGAGCGCGTCGGCCGGGCGTTCCGGGAGAAGGCCGAAGAGCAGCAGGTGCCCGTCGGGCGAGCTCATCGCGTCGACGAGCCGTACGTCGCGGCTGGCGCCTTCGATGCCCGTCTCCTCCTTGAGTTCACGGACGACGGCCTGTCGCCAGTCCTCGCGGTCGTCGATGTAACCCCCTGGCAGCGCGACGCCCCCGCGCGCGGGGCCGATTGTCCGGGTGATGACGACCAGGGCGGTGCCCTTCGTGTCGTACACGGGCTGGAGGGCGACGGCGACGGGCAGCGGGTTGCGGTAGGCGACGGCCGCGCAGGCCGCGCAGGTGCGGGGCCAGCCGGAGATGCCCTCTCCGTAGGGCGCTCCGCAGCTCGAACAGTGCGAGTCCTGAGCGGAGTTGGAAGTTGCGTGCTGAATTTCGGACACGCGCGGACTGTATCCGATCGCAGGAACGACGTCTTCCGGAAGTTTGACCGGGGCTCGGCGGAGCGGAACGGAAGGGGCGGCCAGGACCACCCCCGTCGGCCCCGGCCACCCCTCCCGATACCACGACGCCCGAGCGGAGCTTCCGGTTCTCGCTCGCGGCCTGCCGATTCGCGGTTGCCCGTGGCACACTTCTGACGTTCCATCAGATTCTTTGCTCTGGAGGGGCTTTGACGCGCACACGCATGCCTGCGGTCTCCGGTTGGTTCACCGGCGAGGGGGACGCGTTCCGGCTCCTCGGCACCCGGTGTTCGGCCTGCGCCTCGGTCCACTTCCCGCGCGAGGACGTCCACTGCCGCAATCCGGGATGCCCGGGCGGCGACCTGGAGGAGGTACCCCTGTCACGACGGGGTCGGATCTGGTCGTACACGGACACCCGGTACCGGCCCCCGTCACCCTATGTGAGCGATCCGGAACTTCCGTGGGAGCCGTACGCGTTGATCGCGGTGGAGCTGGAACCCGAGCGGATCGTGGTGCTGGGGCAGGCGGTTCCGGGCGTCACCGTCGCCGACCTGACGGTGGGCATGGAGGTGGAGGTCGTCCCCGGAGTGCTTCACGAGGACGGGGAGACGGCCTGGACGACGTGGAACTGGCGGCCGACGGGGGTGACGGCATGACGGCGGACGTGGCGGTGCTCGGCGTGGGCATGCACCCCTGGGGCAAGTGGGGGCGCGGCTTCGTCCAGTACGGGGCGGTGGCGGCACGCGCGGCGCTCGCGGACGCGGGCATTCGGTGGCAGGACATCGGCTCGATCGTCGGCGCGGACACGGTGCGCGGCGGCTATCCGGGGTATGTCGCCGGCGCGACGTTCGCGAAGGCCCTGGGCTGGCAGGGAGCCCGGGTCACCAGCGTGTACGCGGCGTGCGCGTCCGGCGCGCAGGCGGTCGCCGCCGCTCGGGCGCAGATCCTCGCCGGGCTCGCGGACACGGTGCTCGTGGTGGGTGCGGACGCGGCACCCAAAGGGTTCTTCCGGCCGGCGGGCGGCGACCGGCCCGACGATCCGGACTGGCAGCGCTTCCGGCTGCTGGGAGCGACGAATCCGGCGTACTTCGGGCTGTACGCACGGCGGCGGATGGCGCTGCACGGCGACACCCCGGAGGACTTCGCACTGGTCAAGGTGAAGAACGCCGCCCTGGGGGCGCTGAACCCGTACGCACGCTACCGCAAGCGGGTCACGGCGGAGGAGGTCGCCGCCTCCGCCGTGGTCGCCGATCCGCTGCGGCTGCTCGACATCTGCGCGACCTCCGACGGCGGTGCCGCGCTGGTGCTGTCCAGCCTGGAGTTCGCGCGGCGGCACGGCGTGACGCGACCCGTGCGGATCCGGGCGGTGTCCACGGTCACGCCGCGCTACCCGAGCACGGTGCCGGACCTGCCGGACATCGCCACGGACTCGGCGCTGGCGGTGGACCCGCCGGACGAGACGTTCCGGGCATCGATCGCCCGGGCCGCCTACGAGGAGGCGGGCACGAGCCCCGAGGACCTCTCCCTGGCCGAGGTGTACGACCTGTCCACCGCCCTGGAGTTGCAGTGGTACGAGGACCTCGGACTGTGCGGCGAGGGCGAGGCCGCGAAGCTGTTGCGGGAGGGCGCGACGGCACCGGGCGGGCGCATACCCGTGAACGCGAGCGGCGGCCTGGCCTCCTTCGGCGAGGCGGTGCCGGCCCAGGCGCTCGCCCAGGTCTGCGAGCTGACCTGGCAGTTGCGGGAGGCGGCGGGCGACCGGCAGGTCGCCGGGGCGCGCGTGGGGATCACGGCCAACCAGGGTCTGTTCGGGCACGGCTCGTCGGTGGTCGTGGTGCGGTGAGAAGTGGACGGCGGGAGCAGGGTGACCGGGGGAGTTCCGGGTCTTCCACACGCTGAGTGATCGACCGGGAATCGTGCGTGAACGTCTCATGAACTGGCACAGGGCGTACGCCCGCAGCGACATCATGCTCCCGTGCACTCCTGGACGGATACGCTCCGATTCGCCTTCCAGCCGGTGGTCAACCTGACGACGGGCGGGGTCGCCGCACTGGAGATACTCGCGCGCCCGGAGACCGGCGACATACTGGCCGAGGCCAGCCGGGACCCCGAACTCGACGGCACACTAGCGGTGCTGGCCTTCCGCTCGGCGGCTCGCAAGGAGACGCTGTTGCCGCTGCACGTCAACGTGTTCGCGGCCACCCTGGCCGACCTGGGCGGCCTCACCCGGCTCCGAGACGCCGTACGCGCGGCCGGCCGTATGCCCTGGGAGGTGACACTGGACATCGTGCCGCCCTTCACGCATGTGCCGCAGCGGGCCCTGCTGGAGGCGGTCGCCGCAGTGCGCGACCAGGGATTCCGGATCAGCGCGGACGGGATCGGGGACGGGGACGTGCCCCTGCGGCTGCTCACCGACATGTCTCCGGACCTGGTCAAACTGGACGCCTCCCTGGTGACGCGGCCGGCCGCAGTACGGGCAATGCGGACCCTGTGCGAGCAGATCGGCGCCCTGGTCGCGGTCGAGGGCGTGGAGACCGAACGGCAGTGCACGGCCGCCCTGTCGGCGGGTGCACAGCTGGCGCAGGGTGATCTGTTCGCGCCACCGGCCCGGATCCCCGCGGCGGACGTATACATTCCGCCCCGCCGCCCCGGTGCCGTGACCGTTCCCCGGCCGGGACCGTCGGTGCGCGAGTTCGTGCGGCCCGCCGCGCTGCTGCCGGTCACCGCGTCGGCGGGCCAGGTCCGGGCGCTGCTGACCGGTTCGCCGGATGTGTCCGGGGTCCTGCTCGTGGACCCGGCCGGGATGCCGGTCCGTTCGGTGCACCGCTCGCGCTTCCGGCTGTCGATGTCCGCCCCCGACCGGCCCGCGGCTAACCTCGGGGACGCGCCCCGCCCGGTCGGCGTGGACGCCACCGCCTGGGAAGTCCTGGACGTGGTGGCGGTCAGCGGTCGGGGCCGCACCTCGGACGACGTGACGGTCGTCGACGAGCGCGGGCGGTGCGTGGGCGTCGTACGGCTCGCGGATCTCGTACGGGCACTGGCCGAGACCCGGGTCGAGGAGGCGGCCGGGCTCAACCCGCTCACACGGCTGCCCGGTTCGGACGCGATCACCGGCGAGATGGATCGATGGATCGCGGGCGGCCGGACGTGCGTGCTCAGCTGGCTGGACATCGACCACTTCAAGCAGGTCAACGACGGTGCCGGGTTCGCGGCGGGCGATGAGCTGATCCGCTCGGTCGGACGGGCGCTGGTGCGCGCCGCGTCGGGGAACACGCGCGTGGGACACATCGGCGGTGACGACTTCCTGGTGCTCGCGGACGAGGACGGGCTCGATCCGCTGGTCACCGCCGTGCTCGACGCGCCCTGGTCGGCGGGCGGCCGTCCCGTCACGCTGTCCCTGGCC
>NZ_JBHYKH010000381.1:6093-8848 GCF_042741275.1 Streptomyces sp. NPDC058964 | reverse complement strand
CCTTTGCGCGCGGCCCGTGCGTGTGGGGGTGAGTGTGTTGTTCTCTCAGCTCTTCCGCCGCCACCCTTCCCCCCCCCACCCCCCACCCCCCCATTCGGTGTCGCGGACCAGCCACTCGGGGTGCTTCCCGGCGAGTTCACTGTCCGGGGCGACCAGGAAGGGGGCCGTCCAGATGCCCGCGCGGCGGCCGCGCGCCCGGATGGCGTCCGCGATGCCCGCGCGGGAGCGGAACCGGCCGGAGAGGGTGAGCCAGTCGCCCAGCGCGCTCTGGTAGCCGTCGTCGATCTGCACGACGTCGACCGGCAGGTCGAGGGTGTCCATCGCGCGCAGGTTCTCGTGGATGTCGTCCTCGGTCACGGCGGTGAAGTACTCGTACCAGGAGCACCACACCGTCGGTGCCGGGCGCGGGGCGGACAGCCCGAGGCCGTCCGCCCAATGGGCCAGCACCGGCTGGACGCCGGTGTGCGTCCACTCCTTCACCGGTCCGTCGGCCTCGACCTCGGCGCGGCCGCCCCGGACGGTCAGCCGGATCGACGGCACCTCGTGCAGCGGGTCCGCCGCCGCCCACAGCCGGACCGGGGAGCCGTCGCCGGGGTCGAGCGCGAGCAGGCCCTCGCCCTGGAAGACCCCGGCGGGCACGGTGCGGCCGGGCCGGTAGCAGACGGTCGCCCAGTTGTCGTTCGCCGGGCGGTACGGGGTCGAGTCGAGGGCGTAGGCGCCGCTGGGGCTCCAGGACTGCCAGCCCTCCTCGTGGACCCGGGCGCCCAGCGGGTCCACGGGGACCGAGGCGACCGGGGTGAACGGGTTGTGCACGGGGTTCTCTTTCAGGTGGAGCCGGATCAGCCCTTGTTGGAGCCCAGGGTCAGACCGCTGACGAACTGCCGCTGGAGCGCGAAGTACACGACGAGTGTGGGAATCGCGGTGAGCAGGGCGCCGGCGGCGACCAGGTTGGGGTCCGTGAAGTACTGGCCGGAGAGGTTGTTCAGGGCCGAGGTGATCGGCATGTTCTCGCCGGTCGAGATGAGGACGAGGGCCCAGAAGAAGTCGTTGTAGATCCAGATCGACAGCAGGGTTGCCAGGGCCGCCATCGCCGGCTTGCACAGCGGCAGCGTGATCTGCCAGTACAGCCGCCACACCGAGGCGCCGTCGACGAGCGCGGCCTCGGTCAGTTCGTGCGGCAGCGAGCGCATGTAGTTGCTCAGCACGAACGCGCAGAACCCGGACTGGAACGCCACATGGATCAGCACCAGGCCGAGCGCGGAGTCGTACAGCTTGCCGCTCGCCGTGATGCCGGGAAGGTCGGTGAGCAGGTACATCCGGTACAGCGGGGTGATGATGACCTGCTGCGGGAGCAGGTTGCCCGCCGTGAAGACCAGCAGCAGCGCGAGGTTGAGGCGGAAGTCGAAGCGGCTGACGTAGAAGGCGACCATCGACGACAGGAACAGCGTCACAAGCACCGCCGGCACCGCGATCAGCAGCGTGTTGCCGAAGTAGTGCATCATGTCCGACTGCTCGAACGCGTTCTTGAAGTTGTCGAAGTTCAGCGTGTCCGGCCAGGACACGTAGCCCTTGTCACTGGTCTCGCTGTACGGACGCAGGGCCGAGAAGACCGCCCACAGCAGCGGGGCGAGCCACGCAAGCGCCGTACCGGCGAGGAAGACGTGCAGCAGCACGCGGGCGGGGCGGACGGGCGCGCGCTTCTTGAGCGCGCCGGTCGCGAGGGTGGGGGCGCTCACGATCGCCGCTCCTTCCGGAAGGTGGCCACCAGATAGGGGATGATCACGACGAGCGAGATGACCAGCAGGACCACCGCGATCGCCGATCCGTAGCCGATGCGGCTGGACTCACCGATGATGTTGTTGGTCACCAGGATCGAGAGCAGCTCGGTGCCCTGGGCGCCCTTGTTGAAGACGAATACCAGGTCGAAGGCGCGCAGGGCCTCGATGATGGTGACGACCAGGACGACCGTGTTGGTGGGGCGCAGCGTCGGGAAGATGACGTTCTTGAACGTCTGCCACTCGTTGGCGCCGTCCAGCGCGGACGCCTCCCTGAGCGAGGGGTCGACGCTCTTCAGGCCGGCCAGGTACAGGATCATCATGTAGCCGGTGTGCCGCCAGGAGGCCGCGATGAGGACGGCCCACAGGTTGAGCTTGGGGTCACCGATCCAGTCGATGTAGTGGCCCGGCTTGTTGGCGCCGATGATGCTGTTGATCAGGCCCGTGTCCGGGTTGTAGACCAGCTGCCAGACGAAGCCGATGCAGGCCATGGAGATGACGACCGGCAGGAAGAACGCCGTCTGGTAGACGCGGCTGAAGCGGATCTTCTTGTCCAGCTGGACGGCCAGGAGGAGGCCGAGCGGCGTCGGGATCAGGATGAGGACGACGAACCAGATGACGTTGTGCTGGACGGCGGGCCAGAACTGCGGGTTGTCGTTGAAGAGCTGTTTGAAGTTGTCGAGGCCCACCCACTTGATCGAGTCGAACCCGATGCCGTCCCACGTGGTGAAGGCGAGCGCGATGGAGGCGAGGGCGGTGACCCAGACCAGGGCCACGTGCAGGACCGTGGGCACGCCCGCCATCAGGGCGAGCGTGAACCGGTCACGGCGGGTCAGCAGGCGCCGGTGGCCCTGGCCGGCCCGCTTGGATGCGGAGGCAGCGCCCGGGGGGGGGCCGGCGGGCGCCCCCCGCCGGGGGGGTGGGGGGGGGGTGGGGGTGAGACTAGGCGGCCCGGCGCGCAGATCTAGAGAGAGATAGGG
>NZ_JBHYKH010000381.1:0-6083 GCF_042741275.1 Streptomyces sp. NPDC058964 | reverse complement strand
CCGGGCGGGACTCAGGCGGGCCGGCGGGCAGGGCGGCGGGGGGCGCCGCGGGCCGGCCCGCTTGGTCCCCGAGGCAGGGGCGGGAGGCGGCACGGCGGCCGCCTCCGGGGACTTCGTCGTCGTGTCGGTCGTCATGACGTCGCTCACGAGGACGCGAAGATCTGCTTCTTCTGGCGCTCGATCGACGACAGCAAGCCGTCCACGCCCTTGGGGTTCTGGAGGAACTTCTGCAGTCCGGGCTGCATCACCGTCGAGGTGAAGTCCGGCCGGGAGTCGCGGTCCATGAACTGGGTGAGGCTCTTGGCGTTGCCGATCATGTCGAACGCCTTCTTCTGCAGTGCCGAGTAGGAGGAGGTGTCGGCCTTGCTGGAGGCGGCCACCACACTCGGGTCGCCCTTGAGGTAGGCCTGCTCGGCCGCCGGGCTGCCCAGGTACTCCATCAGCTTGACGACACCGGAGTGGTTCTTGGGGGCCTTGCTGACCATGAAGCCGTCGGTGGGCGCCTCCACGGTGTCCTGGCCGTACGCGGAGTTGATCTCCGGGAAGGGGAAGAAGTCGAGGTCGTCCAGGTCTGCCTTGTTGGTGAACTGCTGGGCCACGAAGGAGCCCAGGAGGTACATACCGGCCTTCTTGGACACCAGCGTCTGCGCGGCGTCCTGCCAGGTGCGGCCCATGAAGCCGTCCTGGTGGTAGGGGAGGAGCTCGGCCCAGTGGTCGAATGCGGCCTTCACCTTGGAGTCGGTCCAGGAGGCCTTGCCCGCCATCAGCTGGACGTGGAAGTCGTAGCCGTTGAGGCGGAAGTTGATCTGGTCGAAGGTGCCCATCGCGGGCCAGGCGTCCTTGTCGCCGAAGGCGATCGGGACCAGCCCGTCCTTCTTCATCTGCTTGCACAGGGCGACCAGTTCGTCCCACGTGGCGGGGATCTTGTAGCCGTGCTGCTGGAAGACGCTCTTGCGGTAGAAGACCGCCCACGGGTACGTGGTCAGCGGAACGAAGTAGTACTTTCCGTCCTCGCCCTTGCTGAGCTTCTTCATCGCGTCGGGGAAGTTGTCCCCGATCTTCGCCCACACGTCGTCGATCGGCGTGGCGAGCTTCTTGGCCGCGAAGAACTGCATGCGGTACCCGGCGAACCAGTTGAACACGTCGTCCGGCGTGCCCTGCAGGTAGGAGTTGATCTGCTCCTGGAAGGTGTTGTGGTCCTTCGTGTTGACGTCGACCGTGATGCCGGACTGCTTCTTGAAGTCCGCGTAGACGGCCTCGAAGGCCTTCTTCGGCACGGCGTCGGACGCGTTGGAGCCGACGGTGACGGTCTTCGGGTCGGAGGAGGTGCCGCTGCCGCCGCACGCGGACAGCAGGGGTATTCCGGCACCGGCGAGGACGGCTGCTCCGCCGACTCCACGGAGCAGGGAGCGACGGCTGGGACCCGGAACGGCAAGACCCGAGGGCGAGAGGCGCATGGCGGCTCCTGAAGGCAGGGGTCCGGTCAAGGGGATGAGCCGGCCACCGAAAGGTTCTCGAAACCGATCAGAAACCAACTCGACCGAACATCGTGGGCGTAATAACAGCCGCATGTCCGGGCATGCGTCAATACCCTCACGTCCCTCTCGTGCGTCTCTTGCCCGAAACGTAATCGACACGATCACTCGCAAGTTCGTTCAGAAACCAACAGCCACTGAGCCCCCACGGCCCGGGTGGCCGTGGGGGCTGATGTGAGGGACGACTTCCGGTTACGGTCTGACCAGTAGCTGGAAGTCGAAGGAGTACCTCGACGCCCGGTAGATGTGCGTCCCGTACTCGACCGGACGGCCCGTGTCGTCGTACGCCGTACGCTGCATCGTGAGCAAGGCGGCACCCTCCTTCTCGTCCAGACGGGCGGCCTCCCCGGCGGTCGCCGACCGCGCGCCGACGGTCTGGCGGGCGCTGTGCAGGGTGATGCCCGCCGAGCGCATCATCCGGTACAGACCGGTCGACTCCAGGCGTTCCGTGTCGAGTTCGAGCAGGGTCGTGGGCAGGTAGTTGCACAGGAACGCCACGGGCTGGCCGTGCGTGCAGCGCAGCCGCTCCAGGACCGTGACCTCGCCGCTCTCCGCGATGCCCAGGGCCGCGGCGACGTCCGCAGCGGCCGGCACCACCTCGTTGCGCAGCACCCGCGTGGTCGGTCCCTGTCCGGCCGACTCCAGGTCGTCGTAGAGGCTGCTGAGTTCCAGCGGCCGTTTGACCTGACTGTGCACCACCTGCGTGCCGACGCCGCGCCGGCGGACCAGGAGGCCCTTGTCGACCAGGGACTGGATCGCCTGGCGGACCGTGGGCCGGGACAGTCCCAGCCGCACGGACAGGTCGACCTCGTTGCCCAGGAGGTTCCCCGGGGCCAGGACGCCGTGCTCGATGGCCGCCTCCAGCTGCTGGGCGAGCTGGTAGTACAGCGGCACCGGACTCGCCCGGTCCAGGTCGAAGTCCAGGGAGTCGAGCGCGGAGTCGGTCGGGGGACGAACGCGGTCACCGGTTCTCGCCACCGGGGCACCTCCTTCGGAGCGCGGGCACAGGTCGGTGGGGGAGTTCAGAGGTGCCGGCGGCGGCCGGCGACCTGGGTCTCGTAGCTCTCCCGGGCCCGCAGGGCGGCCTCGCGGGAGGCGGTCTCCGCGACCGGCACGTCCCACCAGGCCTCGGCCGGCGGGGCGGTGGGGGACGGGTCGGTCTCGACGTACACGCACGTCGGCCGGTCGCAGGCGCGTGCCGTGCCGAGCGCCTCGCGCAGCTCCCGTACGGTCTTGGCGCGCAGCACGTCCATGCCGAGGCTGGCCGCGTTGGCGGCGAGGTCGACCGGCAGCGGCGCGCCGGTGTAGGTGCCGTCGCCGGAACGGTGGCGGTACGCCGTGCCGAACCGCTCGCCGCCCACCGACTCGGACAGGCCGCCGATCGAGGCGTACCCGTGGTTCTGGATCAGGACCAGCTTGACCGGCAGGCCCTCCTGGACGGCGGTGACGATCTCGGTCGGCATCATCAGGTACGTGCCGTCGCCCACCAGGGACCAGACCACGGTGTCCGGGGCGGCCTGCTGGACACCGATGCCGGCCGGGATCTCGTACCCCATGCAGGAGTAGCCGTACTCCAGGTGGTACTGGCGCGGCGAGCGGGCCCGCCACAGCTT
The DNA here is from genome assembly GCF_042741275.1 of Streptomyces sp. NPDC058964. Taxonomy (NCBI): domain Bacteria; kingdom Bacillati; phylum Actinomycetota; class Actinomycetes; order Kitasatosporales; family Streptomycetaceae; genus Streptomyces; species Streptomyces sp. NPDC058964. The sequence goes on along the minus strand of NZ_JBHYKH010000381.1, from coordinate 2,935 downwards.
GTGCAGGTCGCCCGGGAGCGAGCCCGCCGCGTTGATCACCACGTCGTCGTCGCCGACCACGGCGTCGAGGGCGCCGAGCAGCTGTGTCTGGGTGGGGACCGCGTCCTCGTCGTCGGCCCGGAAGGCGGCCTCGACCACCCGCTCCCAGCGCTCCCTGCCCGCCCGGTACTCGGCCTCGTACGCCGCGTCCACCCGGTACCCGGCCAGTGCCCCGCCGAGCGCCTCCAGGGCCGCCCTGGCGTCGGCCACCACGGTCCGGGCGGCCAGCTTGTGGGCGTCGAAGGCGGTGATGTTGAGGTTCAGGAAGCGGACGCCGGGGTCCTGGAAGAGCGTGCCGGAGGCCGTGGTGAAGTCCGTGTACCTGGTGCCGACACCGATGACCAGGTCGGCGGTACGGGCGAGTCCGTCGGCGACCGCCGTGCCGGTGTGCCCGATTCCGCCCATGTCGGCGGGGTGGTCGTGGCGCAGGGAGCCCTTGCCCGCCTGGGTGGAGGCGACCGGGATGCCCGTGGCGTCCACCAGTGCCTGCAACGCGCCCTCGGCCTCGCTGTGGTGGACTCCGCCGCCCGCGACGATCAGCGGGCGCCCGGCGGCCCGGACGGCGCGGACCGCCTCGGCCAGCTCGACCGGGTCGGGAGCGGGACGCCGTACCCGCCAGATGCGCTCGGCGAAGAACTCCTCGGGCCAGTCGTACGCCTGGGCCTGTACGTCCTGCGGAAGCGCGAGGGTCACGGCGCCGGTCTCGGCCGGGTCGGCCAGCACACGCATGGCGTTCAGCGCGGAGGGGACGAGCGCCTCGGGCCGGGTGACGCGGTCGAAGTACCGCGACACCGGGCGCAGGGTGTCGTTCACCGAGACGTCCGCCTCGACCGGGTGCTCCAGCTGCTGGAGCAGCGGGTCGGGGGCGTGGCTCGCGAAGTAGTCGCCGGGCAGGAGCAGGACCGGCAGGCGATTGACGGTGGCCAGCGCCGCGCCCGTGACCAGGTTCGTGGCGCCGGGGCCGATGGAGGTCGTCACGGCCTGCGCGGACAGGCGGTCGAGGTGGCGGGCGTACCCGACGGCCGCGTGCACCATGGACTGCTCGTTGCGGCCCTGGTGGAAGGGCATGACGTCGCGGTACTCGACGAGCGCCTGGCCGATCCCGGCAACGTTGCCATGACCGAAGATGCCCCAGGTGCCGGCGATCAGCCGGTGCCGTACGCCGTCGCGTTCGGTGTACTGGGCGGACAGGAACCGCACGAGCGCCTGGGCGACGGTCAGGCGGACAGTGGTCGTGCTCATCAGGGCCTCTCGGGTGCGGTGTACAGCGGCAGACGGGGGTCGACGGGCCGGTGGGGCCAGGTGTCGCGGATCCAGGCGTGGTCGGGGTGGTCGCGGATCAGCCAGGCCCGTTCGGGGTCCGGACCCGCCATGACGTTCAGGTAGTACATGTGGTGCCCGGGGACCGCCATGGACGGTCCGTGCCAGCCGTCGGGGACGAGGACGACGTCTCCGTCGCGGACCTCGGCCAGCACGTCGGTGCCCCGGCCGTGCCCGGACGGCGAGACCCGGTGGTAGCCCAGCCCCGGTGTGCCGTCGTGGTCCTCGAACTCGAAGTAGTAGACCTCCTCGAGAACGGACTCCTCGCCGGGGCGGTGCTCGTCGTGCTTGTGCGGCGGGAAGGAGGACCAGTTGCCGCCGGGGGTGATCACCTCCACGGCGATGAGCCGGTCGCACTCCAGGACCCCGGCCGCGGCGAAGTTGTTCACCTGGCGGGAGCAGTTCCCGGTACCGCGCAGCTCCACCGGAACCGCGGGGGCCGGCCCGTAGCGGGCGGGCAGCCGTCTGGTGCAGCGGGCGCCGGCGAGCGCGAAGCGTCCGCCGCCGGCCGAGGTGAGCGTCGCACGGGCGTCCCGCGGGAGGTACGCGAAGTCGGTGACGGCACCGAACACGCTGTCGCGGCCGTGGAGCCGGAAGGTGTCGTGGCCGAACTCGTCGGTGCTGGTCACGGTGCAGCCGCCGGTGAGCGGGAGCACGATCCACTCGCTCTCGTCGGTGCCGAACGTGTGGGAGCCGCCCGGCGGCAGCTCCAGCACGCGCAGGCAGGAGAATCCCCAGCCTGCGCTCTCCGGCGAGACGTCCACGGCGTAGGGGCCGTCGAGTGCCTTGCCGGCCGGAAGGTGAAGCGCGCTGTTCATGGTCGCCTCCGAGTCACAGCAGGCCCACGGCCGTGTCGACCGCCCGCTCCACGCCGCCGTCGGCGGGGTAGAGCAGGGAGCGGCCGACGACCAGGCCGTGGACGGTGGGGAGCCGCAGGGCCTTGCGCCAGCGTTCGTAGGCGCCCTCCTGGTCGTCGCCGACCTCGCCGCCGAGGAGCACGGCGGGCAGCGTCGACGTCTCCATGACCTCCGCCATGTCGTCGGGGTTCTCGGTGACGGGCAGTTTCAGCCAGGTGTAGGCGGAGGTGCCGCCCAGGCCCGAGGCGATGGCGATGGAGCGGGTGACGGCCTGCGCGGACAGGTCGTTGCGGACGGCGCCCCCGGTCCTGCGGGAGACGAACGGCTCGACGAACAGGGGGAGCCGGCGTGCGGCCATGTCGTCCACGGCGCGGGCCGCGGACTCCAGGGTGGTCAGCGAGCCCGGGTCGGTGTGGTCGATGCGGAGCAGCAGTTTGCCCGCGTCGAAGCGGAGCCGCTCGATGTCCTGGGCGCGGTGGCCGGTGAAGCGGTCGTCCATCTCGAACACGGAGCCGGCCAGACCGCCCCGGTTCATCGAGCCCATCACCACCTTGCCGTCCAGCGCCCCGAGCAGCAGCAGATCCTCCAGGATGTCGGCGGTGGCCAGCACCCCGTCGACACCGGGCCGCGACAGCGCCACGCACAACCGCTCCAGCAGATCGGACCGGTTGGCCATCGCCAGCGTGCGGCCGCCGACGCCCAGGGCGCCGCGCGCCGGG
>NZ_JBHYKH010000380.1:0-8861 GCF_042741275.1 Streptomyces sp. NPDC058964 | reverse complement strand
CGGTTGGTGAACGCCTCGCGTGCCGCCGAGGCCAGGGCCTCGCCCGTGACACCGGGGTGGTGACCGGCGGACGCCTGGGCACCGCCCAGGGACTCCCTGGCCTCGGCGGGGGCCGACACGGGGATGTCGTGGCGGTAGACGGCCGTACCGATGGAGCCGAGGACCGCCATCCCGAGGGCGCCGCCGAACTCCGCGCCGGTCTCCAGGAGCGACGACGCGGCGCCCGCCCGCTCGACGGGGGCGGCCCCCATGGCCAGGTCGGTCATCTGGGACATCACCATGACGATGCCGGAGGCGAGAACACCGGCCGCGGCGAGGGAGAGCCACAGGGAGTCCGTGCCGGTGAGGGCCAGCATCGCGTACCCGGCCGCCGCGGTCGCGAAGCCCGCCGCGACGACGTAGCCGCGGTCGACGCCCTTCTGCACCAGCGAGGTCGCGAGCGGGGCCGCCATGCCGATCGGCACCGAGGGGAGCAGCGCCCACAGGGCCGCCTCCATCGCGCTCTTGCCGAGCACCGACTGCAGGTACTGAGTGGTGAAGAACGCCGAGCCCATCATGCCGAAGGAGGAGACGAGGTTGAGGACCACCGCCGGGGCGAATCCGCGGCCGCGGAAGAGGGCGGGGGAGATCATCGGGGAGTCGGCGGTGCGCTGGCGGTGGACGAAGAGCGTCGCGAACAGCAGGCCGACCGTGATCGACACGACGTACTGCGGGTGCCAGCCCTGCGAGGGGATCTCCTTCAGGCCGTAGACCACGGGGAGCACGGCGGCCATCGACAGGGGGACGCTCAGCCAGTCGAAGCGGCCGGGCTCGGGGTTCCTGGACTCGGGGAGCAGGACCGGGCCGAGGACCAGGAGCAGTGCCATCGCGGGCAGGTTGACCAGGAAGACCGAGCCCCACCAGAAGTACTGGACCAGGACACCGCTCATGACCGAGCCCAGTGCCACGCCCGCCGTCATCACGCCGGACCAGATGCCGATCGCCTTCGCGCGCTGGCCGGGGTCGGTGAACATCGTGCGCAGCAGCGCCATGGTCGACGGCATCAGGGTCGCGCCGCCGATACCGAGGACCGCGCGGGCGGCGATCAGGGTCTCCGCGCTGTTCGCGTACGCCGCCACCAGCGAGGCGGTGCCGAAGGCGGCGGCGCCCAGCAGGAGCAGTTTGCGGCGGCCGATGCGGTCGCCCAGCGAACCCATCGTCATCAGCAGGCCGGCCAGTACGAACGCGTAGATGTCGAAGATCCACAGCTGCTGTGTGCCGCTCGGCTCGAGGTCGGCGCTGATCGCGGGGATCGCGAAGTAGAGGACCGAGACGTCCATCGAGACCAGCAGCAGCGGAAGCATCAGCACACCGAGCGCCGTCCATTCGCGGCGGCCGGCACGGGCGGTCGGGGTCGTGGTGGTGCTCGTCGTGTTCGTCATGACAGCGAATGTACAAGCGTATTAAACGCGTGTCTAGAACGCTTGTATAGGTCATGCGTCTAGGACGCTTGTATGGATCGAGGGGTAGGCTGGTGCGCATGGGACACCGTGAGGATCTGCTCGAAGGCGCCAGGCGCTGCCTGCTGGAGAAGGGGTTCGCGCGCACGACGGCACGCGACATCGTCAAGGAGTCGGGGACGAACCTGGCCTCGATCGGCTACCACTACGGCTCGAAGGACGCGCTCCTCGCGCAGGCCTACATCTCCCTGGTGGAGCAGATGTCCTTCGAGGGCGGTACCGGCATCAGCGGCGCTCCCGGTTCGCTGGAGCGGTTCCGGGAGGTGTGGTCGAACATCGTCGACAGCATGCGGGAGCCCGGCTCGGTTTGGCGGCTCAGCATGGAGGTCATGACCATCGACCTGCCCGAGGTGCGCGACCACCTGGCCCGGGCCCAGCGGGAGGGCGGACGCGGGCTGGTCGCTCTGCTCATGGGCGTTCCGGAGGAGGAGGTGTCCGACGAGAGCGCGGACACGCTGGGCCGGTTCTACATGACGCTGATGTCGGGACTCATCGCCCAGTGGACCTTCGACCCGAAGACCGCACCGGACGGGGCCACGCTCACCGAGGGTCTGCGCCGGATCATCGAGGCCGCGACTCGGACATGACGCGTCCGTCCCGCAGCGCCGGCCCCAGGGCGAGGAGCATCGCCGCCGCCGTCAGGGTGAAGGCCCACGCGTACCCCGTGCGCCCCGCGAGCAGGCCGAAGCCCGCCGCCCCGACACCCATCCCGGCGTCGTACGCGAGATTCCACACGGCCGTCACCGTGCCGTAGGACGAGCGGGCGGCCCGGGTGTACATCAGGGTCAGCGTGGCGTTCTGGGCGATGCCGAAGCCGGTCCCGAACAGGGCCGACCCCGCGACGACGGCGACCGGGCTCACGGTCGCCGCGGTGACCAGCACCCCGGCGGCCGACAGCAGCAGTCCGGGCACCACGAGCCGCGCGGTGCCGTGCCGGTCGCCGTGCCGGCCCGCCACCCAGCGGGCCGCCGTCGAGGCCGCCGGCTGCACCAGCAGCGCCACCGCCACCACCCCGGCCGGCGCCGAGGACACGGCCAGCGGCAAAAAGGTGACCAGGATGCCGGCGGCGAGCGCGGTGGTGGCGAAGACAAGGGAGGGGCGGCGCAGCGCGGGAGTGCGCAGGGCCGCGGTCATGCCCAGGGCGGACCGCCCCGCCTCCGGGTTCTCCGGCCGCCCGTCCGGCAGCGCCGGGACCGACGCGATCGCCGCCAGGGCCGCCGCCCCCGCCGTCACCGCGACCGGCCCGTACCCCACGTGCCGGGCCAGCCACAGGCCCAGCGGCAGGGCGACCAGCGAGGGCACACCCCCGACGACCCCCACCAGCGCGAGCCCCTCTCCCCGCCGCTTCGCCGGGATCAGGGCCGCCGTCATGGCGCCGCCCGCGACGATCGTCACCGCGAAGCCCAGGCCGCGCACCAGGCACACGGCCACGATCCACACCAGGCCGTGGGACACGGTCAGCAGCAGGGCGGGCGCACCGAGCAGGAACAGCCCCGCCATCAGCGGACGCCGGTTGCCGTGGCGGGCGACCAGCCGGGGCGAGACCAGTTCGCCGAGGACCGTGGAGAACATCAGCGCGCCGGTGGCGAGGCCGGCGCCGCCCCCGCCGCCCGCCGTCCCGGCGTAGGCGGGCACGGTCGACAGCAGCAGATAGAAGCTGACCGAGGCGCCGACCATGCTCACGAAGCGGAGCATCAGGGCCCGGGTCAGCAGGGGCGGCCTCGGGGCCGAAGCGGGCGCCTGTGCGCGGGAGTTCGCGGACGTCGTCATGACCTCGACGCTAGGGCCCGACCGGCCCCCCGGTAAGCTCCAATTCCATGCCACCGCAGTGGGCCGGTCTGTCTCCCGAACTGCTCCTGACCGTCGACCGGGCAGGCGGCGAGCAGCTGCGCGCACAGCTCGAGCGGCAGCTCCGCGACGCCATCCGCACCGGCCGCCTCCAGTCCGGCGAACGTCTTCCCTCCTCCCGCGAACTCGCCCGCGCCCTGGGCCTGTCCCGCGGCCTGGTCCAGGACTGCTACGCCCAGCTCCAGGCCGAGGGCTACCTCGTCACCCGCGTCGGCTCGGCCACCCGCGTCGCCGCCTGTGCCCAGGTGGAGCCCGAGCCCGCCGCGCCGCCTGCCCAACCCCCGCCCCTGCTCGCCGACTTCCGCCACGGCGTCCCCGACCTGGCCTCCTTCCCGCTCGCCGACTGGCTGTGGGCGACCCGGGAGGCGGCCCGCGCCATGCCGACGGCCGACCTCGACTACGGCGATCCGCGCGGCAGCCGGGTCCTGCGCGAGGTCGTCGCCGGCTATCTGCGCCGGGTGCGCTCGGCCGCCGCCGACCCCGCCCGCACCGTCATCTGCTCCGGCTACGCGCAGGGCCTCAGCCTGACCCTGCAGGCGCTGGCCGCTGCCGGCACCCGCGTGGTGGCCTACGAGGACCCGGGCGGACCCGGCACCGCGACCGCGGCCGCGGAGGCGGCGGGCCTCCCCGCAGTGCCCGTCCCCGTCGACGAACACGGCATCGACGTAGGGGCGTTGGAGGCCGTCGGGGCGGGGGCGGTGATCGTCACCCCGGCCCACCAGTGGCCCACGGGCGTGGTGCTCAGACCCTCCCGTCGGCTCGCCCTCGTCGAGTGGGCGGCACGCCGGGACGCGTACGTCATCGAGGACGACTACGACGCCGAGTTCCGCTACGACCGCGAGCCGGTCGGCTCGCTCCAGGGCCTGGCCGCCGACCGGGTCGTCTCCATCGGCACCGTCAGCAAGTCCCTGGCCCCCGCCCTGCGCATCGGCTGGCTGCTGTGTCCGCCCCGGCTCGCCGCCCCGCTCGCCGAATTCAAGAGGATCGCCGACCGGGGCACCCCGACCCTCGACCAACTGGCGCTCGCCCGGCTGATCGAGTCGGGCCGCTACGACCGCCATCTGCGCCGTATGCGCGTCGTCTACCCGGCCCGCCGCGAGGCGCTGCGCGCCGCCCTCGCCCGGCACGCCCCCGCCGTACGCCTGACGGGTCTGGCGGCCGGCTTCCACGCGGTGGCCCATCTGCCCGGCCGGGCAGACGAGCGGCAGGTGATCGCCGCCGCCCGGACTCGCTCCGTCGGCCTGTACGGAATGAGCGCCTGCCGCTCCTCGGGCGCCACCCGCCCGGCCCAGCTCGTACTCGGATTCGGCGATGTGACGGAGCGCGCGATCGCCGAGGGGATCGCCGCCGTGGGAGACCTGCTGAGGGGGGACGACACCCCCTAGAGCCGCGCCCCCTTCAGCGCCATGTGCAGCAGCAGCCGGTCCTCCCCGTCGTCCAGGTCCAGGCCGGTCAGCTGCTCCACCCGGGACAGGCGGTAGTACAGGGTCTGGCGGTGGATGCCGAGCACGGCGGCCGTGCGGCCGGCCTGGCCCGCACGGTCCAGGTAGACCTCGGCGGTGCGGGCCAGTTCGCGGTGCGCGGGGGTCAGCAGCGCGGCCACCGCCTGGTCGTGGGCCGCCCCGGCGGGCAGCGAGGTCAGCAGCCGGTACGGCCCGATGTGCGCCCACTCGGCGACCGGCCCCAGCCGTGGCTCCGCCAGCGCCGCCCGTGCCGCCCCGGCCGCCTCCTGCCAGGCGGCCCCCAGGTCGGCGAGCCCGAGCCGCGGGGCAGCGATCCCGGCGGCCACCCCGGCCGCGCCGGCACTCCCGCCGCCGGCCCCCGCCCCCGGCCGCGATCCGCCGCCGTCCGCCGCCGTGCCCCCGGCGCGCTCCAGCAGCCGTCCGGCGGCCGACACCGCCGACGTCACCGTGTCCGGCGAGCGCAGCCGCACCAGCAGCGCCAGTGACTGCGCGGACGTACCCCATGGCACGGTGCACAGGGCGGTCGCGCCCGGCACCGTGCGTACCGACGGCGCGTCCTCGGGGTCGGCCGAGGGCCAGGGGGCCACGCACACCACCGTGTGCGGGCCGTCCGCGCGGACGGCCAGCGCCGTGCGCAGTTCGGCCACCGCCATGTCCCGCTGCCAGCCGGGTTCGGCGGTCAGTACCGCCCGCAGCTCCCGGGTCAGGTCGGCCCCCGCCTGCGCCTCGTCCGCGAGCAGCGCGCCGATGCGGGCCGCGACCGCCATGGCCGCGGTCAGCTGCCGCTCGCTCGGGCCCGGATCGTCGTCCAGCAGCCACACGTAGCCGAGGACGACACCCCGATGGCGTACCGGCAGGCAGATGCGTCCCCGGTACACGCCCGCCTCGGGGGTGGGCGGAATGCGCACGGGCCCGGTCGCCCGCGTGATGCCGAAGCCCTCGAACCACGTCCGCACGGCCGAGGTGGAGCGCCGGGTCAGGATCGAGCGGGCGCGGACCGGGTCCAGGGCCGAGGCGTCCAGCTCGCCCTCGCTGTCGTACGCGCCGAACGCGATCAGCTCGAAGTCGCGGTTCTCCAGCGTCGCGGGAGCGCCCAGGAGCTCCGAGATCTCGTCGACCAGCTCCTGGTAGTCACCCTTGTAGTCGGCCGTCACCCCCGTATTCTCCCGCATTCCCCGGCCGCCTTCATACATATGTCTGAGATCCCGGGCGCGGATGCGTGACAGCTGTCGATGGCCGACGATCGGAGGGATCCTTAGATTTCACGGTGGTTCTCCGTGCCGTACCCGAAAAATCACTTGTCGCGGGTCGGTATTCCGTTGGTCTTGTTGTGGAGGTGCCCCGTGCTGGGTCCCGTGATTCTCGCCGCGTCGCGCAGCGACCGGATGCGACGCCTGATCTCGGCGGCCCCGGTGACCAAGCAGGTCGTCGACCGCTTCATCCCCGGCGAGACCGTCGACGACATCGTCCCGATCATCCAGGAGCTCACCGCCAAGGGCCTGGAGCTGACCATGGACGTCGTCGGCGAGGACATCACCACCCGTGAGCAGGCCACCGCCGCCCGGGACGCGTACCTGGAGCTCATCGAGCGCCTCAAGGACCTGGAGCTCGGCCCGAAGGTCGAGATGTCGGTCAAGCTCTCGATGTTCGGCCAGGCGCTGGAGGGCGGCCACGAGCTCGCCCTGGAGAACGTCCGCCCCGTGGTCGCGGCCGCCGCCGCGATCGGCACCACGGTGACCCTCGACGCCGAGGACCACACCACCCTCGACTCGATGTTCGCCATCCACGAGGAGCTGCGGAAGGACCACCCGCAGACCGGCTGTGTCATCCAGGCCTACCTCTTCCGCACCGAGGCCGACGCCCGCCGCCTCGCCGCGGCCGGCAGCCGCGTACGGCTCGTGAAGGGCGCGTACAAGGAGCCCGCCGAGGTCGCGTACCAGCAGAAGCACGAGATCGACAAGGCGTACGTCCGCATCCTGAAGACCCTGATGGAGGGCGAGGGGTACCCGATGATCGGCTCCCACGACCCCCGTCTGATCTCCATCGCCCAGGAACTCGCGCACCAGGCCGGGCGCAAGATGGACGAGTACGAGTTCCAGATGCTCTACGGCATCCGCAGCGACGAGCACCTGCGCCTGGCCGCCGAGGGCCACCGCATGCGCGTCTACACCGCCTACGGCACCGACTGGTACGGCTACTTCATGCGCCGTCTCGCTGAGAAGCCGGCCAACCTGCGCTTCTTCCTCCGCTCCATGGTCAGCAAGGGCTGAGCCCGAACCACCCGCTCACGTACAAGGAGTTACGGATCTCATGGACGCTGTGACCCAGGTCCCCACCCCCGTCAACGAGCCGGTGCACGGCTACGCCCCGGGCTCGCCCGAGCGCGCCCGCCTGGAGGCCAAGCTCAAGGAGCTGGCCGAGAACCCGATCGACCTGCCGATGACCATCGCGGGCGAGAAGCGCATGGGCGGCGGCGAGCCGTTCCGGGTCGTGCAGCCCCACAACCACAAGGCCGTGATCGGCACGCTGCGCAACGCCACCCGGCAGGACGCGCAGGACGCCATCGACGCGGCCCTGGCCGCCGCGCCGGCCTGGCGCGCGATGTCCTTCGACGACCGCGCGGCGATCATCCTGCGCGCCGCCGAGCTGCTGGCCGGCCCCTGGCGCGAGACCATCGCCGCCTCCACCATGCTCGGCCAGTCCAAGACCGCCCAGCAGGCCGAGATCGACAGCCCCTGTGAGCTGGTCGACTTCTGGCGCTTCAACGTCCACTACGCCCGCCAGATCCTGGCCGAGCAGCCCCCGGCCAACTCCCCGGGCGTGTGGAACCGTCTGGACCACCGCCCGCTGGAGGGCTTCGTCTACGCGATCACGCCGTTCAACTTCTCGGCGATCGCCGCCAACCTGCCCACCGCGCCTGCCCTGATGGGCAACGTGGTGGTCTGGAAGCCGTCCCCGACGCAGACCCACGCCGCCGTGCTGCTGATGCAGCTCCTGGAGGAGGCCGGCCTGCCCAAGGGCGTCATCAACCTCGTCACCGGTGACGGCATCGAGGTCTCCGCGGTCGCCCTGGAGCACCGCGACCTCGCGGGCATCCACTTCACCGGTTCGACCAGGACCTTCCAGTACCTGTGGAAGACGGTCGGCAACAACATCGAGAAGTACCGCGCCTACCCGCGCCTGGTCGGCGAGACCGGCGGCAAGGACTTCCTCGTCGCCCACCCGAGCGCCGACCGTGCCGTCCTGAAGACCGCCCTGACCCGCGGTGCCTTCGAGTACCAGGGCCAGAAGTGCTCGGCCACCTCCCGCGCGTACATCCCGGCCTCCATCTGGAACTCGGGCTTCAAGGAGGAGTTCGCCGCCGAGGTCGACTACCTCACCATGGGCGACGTCACCGACCTGTCGAACTTCATCGGCGCCGTCATCGACGAGCGGTCCTTCGCCAAGAACAAGGCCGCGATCGACCGCGCCAAGGAGGACCCGACCTGCACGATCGTCGCGGGCGGCTCCTACGACGACTCGGTCGGCTACTTCGTCCGCCCGACCGTCATCGAGTGCACCGACCCGGAGAACGAGGTCTTCCGCACCGAGTACTTCGGCCCGGTCCTCGGTGTCCACGTCTACGAGGACGACAAGTACGACGAGATGCTGGAGCAGATGGAGTCGGTGTCCGACTACGCGCTCACCGGCTCGGTCATCTCCAACGACCGCGCGGCGGCCGCGTACACGATGGAGAAGCTCCGCTACGCCGCGGGCAACTTCTACATCAACGACAAGTCGACCGGCGCCGTCGTCGGCCAGCAGCCCTTCGGCGGCGGCCGTGCCTCCGGCACCAACGACAAGGCCGGCGCCCCGCAGAACCTGCTGCGCTGGACCCTGACCCGCGCCATCAAGGAGACGCTGGTCGCGCCGACCGACTACTCGTACCCGCACATGGGCTGACCAGCCCTCCCGAACCCGGGCCGGGGATCCCGGACCCCCAGCACGCGTACCCGCCCCGCACCCAGTACGGGGGGACACACCCCCAAGACCCCCACCACAGCCACTCCCC
>NZ_JBHYKH010000379.1:4695-8869 GCF_042741275.1 Streptomyces sp. NPDC058964 | reverse complement strand
ACTCTCCCCCACCCCCGCGCCCGCCCGCTCTCTCCCCCCCCCACCCCCCACACCACCCGGACCCCCCCCCCCCGCCCGGGGCGCGCGGTGCGCCCCTCGCGGGGCGCGCGGCCCGGCGCTGCATCCGGCGGGCGGTCGCCAGGCGCACGGCCCGGCGTTCCCGCTCGGCCTCGTGCAGCCGGTCGTGCATATGCGCACGAGCCAGGGCTTCTGGGATGAGTTGCATCTCTCGGGTCCTGTTCTGACGCGAGTCGGTCGCGCCGGTGGAGGTGAAGTCTGGGGTCGCGGAGCCTGCGGGCTCGCTGGTGGACGGCTTCATCGGGGCCTGCTTCTTGGGGTCGTGCGTGAGGGGGCGGTCGATCGTTCCTGCGGTGTTCATGCCGTGACCGGGTTCTTGCGCGGGCGGCCACGCGGCCGCTTGCGGGCAACGACGACACCCTGGACGAACAGCTCGCCACCCCAGACGCCCCAGGGCTCACGCCGCTCCTTGGCGCCGGCGAGGCAGGCCTCGATCAGCGGGCAGGTGCGGCAGAGGGACTTGGCGTACTCGACGTCGGCCGGCGACTCGGCGAAGAAGACCTCCGGGTCGTAGGAACGGCAGGGGACGGGTACGCCGAGGTTCTCGATGGCGTCGTCGAGCGCGGTGAGCGCGGTGAGCGGGGTCAAGGTGGGGTCCTCCGTGGGGCCGGGCTTGGGGATCGTTTCGGAAGGCGGTACGGACGGGGCGTGCGCTTCGAGTTGCACGGTTCGTCTTCCTCGTCTGGTCGTTCCGGTCGGGTTGGACCGGGTGGCGGCTGGTACCGGGTTCTTTTCTTGTCCCGAGGCCCCTTCGCTCCGTCGTCCCCGTTCGGGGAAAACAGAAGGGCCGCGGATCCCGGATGGGGTTCCGCGGCCCTGAAGGCGCCGGCCTGATCATCGATCAGGCTGGATCACTCCAGGGTTCTGGCCCACGGAAGGCCCACATCAGGTCATGCTGCGTCGTCTGCTTCCGGCTACCGGCACCGGCCGCCGCAAAGGCATAGGCCTGTGCCTGTGCCTCTACCGCTTCCAGCGCCTTGGTCGGTCGCTCGTTGCGCTCACGGACGGGAAGGCCCGCGAGAGAAACGGAGGACGCCGGACGCACGGCAGGAATGCCGGACAGACCGGTGCCCAGGTTCGAGGCGCCGAGCATGCACAGGGAGACGGTCGAGCGATCGGTCATTTTGGCCGCGCTGCTGATGCTGGGGTTGATGCTGATCACTGGACTCGCCTCCTCTCGGCGTCTCATGGGCTGGGGTGAACCAGCCCGTTGGGATATGTAAGTACAGCACGGAATCGGGGCCTTCGAGAAGGCCGCCGTTTCCGTGCTTAGAACCTATGGGGATTGCTGGGGCATGCGCAAACTATTTTTTCGACGAGTTCGCATCAGTCGCGCTCGTCGTCTGCACCGACTTCCCGGCCTGCGCAGATGGCCAGAACTTCGGCTCCGTAGCGGTTGAGTTTGCGCGCGCCGACACCGGGGATGCGGGCCAGCTCTCCGTCGTCGTCGGGAACGGCCTCGGCGATGGCCATCAGCGTCTTGTCGGTGAAGACACAGAACGCCGGCTGCCCGCTGCGCCGGGCCTGCTCCGCCCGCCACTCGCGCAGCCGCTCGTAGAGGCCTTCGTCCATGTCGGTGGGGCAGTCCTCGCAGCGCATCAGCTTCATCTCGCCCGCGTCGGTGAGCGTGCGGCCGCAGACGCGGCAGCGGGCGGGGGTCCGTTGGGTACGCCGGGGGGCGGCCGTGGGGCCACTCCCGAATCCGCGCTCGACGCCCCCGGACGTGCCGGCCGCCGAGCGGCCGGTCGTGGCGGTGGAGCCGGGGCGCAGTCCGTCGAGGAAGCGGCTGGGGCGGCGGTTCGGACGGCCGCCGGGCGCTCGGGACAGGGACCAGGAGACGTGCAGCCGTTCTCTGGCGCGGGTCACGCCGACGTAGAGCAGCCGTCGTTCCTCCTCGATCTGCTCGTCGGTCTTTGCGTAGGTGATCGGCATCATGCCCTCGGCGACACCGACCAGGAAGACCACGTCCCACTCGAGACCCTTGGCGGAGTGCAGCGAGGCGAGGGTGACGCCCTGGACGGTGGGGGCGTGCTGGGCGTTGGCGCGCTCGTCGAGTTCGGCGACGAAGTCGCTCAGGGTGGCCTCGGGGCGGGTGGCCGCGAAGTCGTGGGCGAGGTTGACCAGCGCGGCCAGTGACTCCCAGCGTTCCCTGACGGCGCCGGAGCCGGCCGGTGGCTCGGGGGTCCAGCCCTCGCCCGACAGGACGGCGCGCACCTGGGACGGCAGGGTCACGGCATCGTCCAGGAGGGAGTCGTTGCCGCCGAAGCGGGCCGCGCCGCGCAGTGCGACACTCGCCTTGCGCACCTCGGGGCGGTCGAAGAATCGCTCGGTGCCACGCAGCTGGTAGGGCACTCCGGCGTCGGCGAGGGCCTGCTCGTAGGTCTCGGACTGCGAGTTGGTGCGGAACAGGATGGCGATCTCCGCGGCCGGAACGCCGGAGTCGATGAGCTCGCGGATACGGCGGGCGGCTCCTTCGGCCTCGGCGGGCTCGTCGGTGTACTCGGTGTGGACGGGGTCGGGGCCCGGGGACCGCTGGGAGATCAATTCGAGCCGGTGGTCGGCGGCGCGGCCGCGGGCCTGGGCGAGCAGGCCGTTGGCGAGGTGGACGACCTGCGGAGTGGAGCGGTAGTCGCGGACCAGCTTCACGACGGTGGCGCCCGGGTGGCGGGTGCGGAAGTCGAGAAGGTGATCGGGGGTTGCTCCCGTGAACGAGTAGATCGTCTGGCTGGCGTCACCGACGACGCACAGGCTGTCCCGGTCTCCGAGCCACAGCTCCAGCAGCCGCTGCTGGAGGGGGCTGACGTCCTGGTACTCGTCGACCACGAAGTGCTGGTACTGGGAGCGGACCTGCTCGGCGATGTCGTGCCGGTCCTGCAGAACAGCGACCGTCAGCAGCAGGACGTCCTCGAAGTCGATCACCGCCCGGTCACGCTTGAGGTCCTCGTAGACCGAGTAGAGCTGGGCGATCTCGGCCGGGTCCCGCGGGGCCTCGCGGCCTGCTTTCATGGCGGCGAGCGCGTAGTCGGCGGGGACGGTCTGGGTGACCTTGGACCACTCGATCTCGGCGGTGACGTCGCGCAGCTCTCCGCGGTCGAGGCGGATGCGGCAGGCGGCGGCCGCGTCGGCGACGAGCTGGATCTTGCGGTCGACGAGCCGGGGCATGGAGCCACCGATCGCTTTCGGCCAGAAGTACTGGAGCTGGCGCAGCGCCGCGGAGTGGAAGGTGCGGGCCTGGACCCCTTGGGCGCCGAGCTGGCGCAGGCGGCCACGCATCTCGCCGGCGGCGCGGTTGGTGAAGGTGACGGCGAGCACGCTGGAGGGGTGGAGGATCCCGGCGCGCACGCCGTAGGCGATGCGGTGGGTGATCGCCCGCGTCTTGCCCGTGCCGGCTCCGGCCAGCACGCACACCGGCCCGTGCAGGGCGGTGGCCACTTCGCGCTGCTCGGGATCGAGCCCTTCGAGCACCGCGTCGGCCCCGCTCGGCGCGGCCGAGTACGGGGAACCGCCGTGGCCCTGCGGGAAGAGGGTGGAGTGCGTTGCTGGTGTCACACAGCCATGCTGCCAGGTCGCCGGAGACGGCTGTGCCGGTTGTCCACAGGGAGGCCGCTGCAGTCGTACTAATGCGGCAGGCGTCACGTCGGACGCATACCCCCGGCGGGAATGGCGGCCGGGTCGCGTACGTTCCTGTGCTGGACGACCTTCCCCGAGCTGCCAGAGGAGCGCGAGCGAGATGCAGGGCACTGTGACGATGTACAGCACCACGTGGTGCGGCTACTGCCGTCGGCTGAAGAGCCAGCTGGACCGCGAGGGCATCGCGTACACCGAGATCAACATCGAGCAGGACCCGGAATCCGCGGCGTTCGTGGAGAAGGCGAATGGCGGAAACCAGACGGTTCCGACGGTGCGCTTCGCCGATGGCTCGACGCTGACGAACCCGTCGCTGGCGCAGGTGAAGCAGAAGATCGGCGTGTGACGGCTCCGACGGCCGAGGCCGTCGTGGCGAGGCCGGGGCCCCGGAGTGTGGGGGTGCCGCGGGTTGGGGGGGGGGGGTTGGGGGGGCGGGGGGGGGTGTCGGGGCGCCCGGGGGGGAGTTTCT
>NZ_JBHYKH010000379.1:0-4685 GCF_042741275.1 Streptomyces sp. NPDC058964 | reverse complement strand
CGCGTCTGCCCGCCCCCCCCCCCTTCTTCGTGGGCCGGTTTCCGTGGGCCGGTCGGGCTTCGCGGGCCGCCCGGTCAGATGAAGCTGCGCGTCGGCAGCGGCTTGCCGTACCAGATCTCGATCAGGCGGGCCGCGATGGAGATGCCGTACGGGGGCAGCACCTCGCCGGACTCGAAGGCGGCGCCCAGCTCCTCGCGGGAGAACCAGCGGGCCTCGTGGATCTCGTCGCCGTCGACGTTGATGCCGGTCGAGGTGGCGCGGGCCAGGAAGCCGAGCATGAGGCTGGACGGGAACGGCCAGGGCTGGCTGGCGACGTACTCGACCTGGCCGACGGCGATGCCGGCCTCCTCGAAGACCTCGCGGCGCACCGCCTGCTCGATGGACTCGCCGGGCTCCACGAACCCGGCGAGCGTCGAGAAGCGGCCCTCGGGCCAGTGGACCTGGCGGCCGAGGAGGATGCGGTCGTCCTCGTCGGTGACGGCCATGATCACGGCGGGGTCGGTGCGCGGGTAGTGCTCGGCGCCGCACGCCGGGCAGCGGCGGATGTGGCCGGCCGCGGCGATGACGGTGCGCTCGCCGCAGCGGGAGCAGAAGCGGTGGGTGCGCTGCCAGTTCTCCAGACCGACCGCGTGCACCATGAGGCCGGCGTCGCGCGGCGGCAGCAGCAGGCCGGCCTCGCGCAGGCCCGCCGGGCGGGCGGACTGGTCGATGCGGCCGGGCAGGGCGTCCTTCTGGAGCGCGAAGTAGCTGGTGCCGTCCGTGTCGGTGCCCAGGAAGTAGCGGTGCGCCTCGGTGAGCGGGGCCTCGAAGGAGGGGGTCATCACGAGTTCGGTCCGGCCGTCCGCCGTCTCGTCGATGAGGACCTGGCCGCCGGAGACCACGAAGCAGCGGGTCGTGGGGTGGCTCCACGCCGCCGCGAGCCAGGCCTCGTCGAGGCGGTGGTGGGCTGCGCGGTCGATGCCGCTCGGGGCGGTGAGCGAGATGGGTCGTTCGGCGGTGTGGTCGGTCCAGGTGGTCACGGGTGCTTCCAACTCCCCCAGTGGAACGGTTCGTTTCGGCGGGCGGTTCAGCGGGCGGTACGGCAGGAGGGAACCGGGCCGGACTCGGGCGGGGCCTGCGGGGCGGTCCTTCCAGTGTGCCCCGCGCGCGGTGCCGCTCCGGACGGCGTGGGTCGGTCACGGCGCATGGCGCCAGTTCTCCGCGAGGTCGCCCCACAGGTAGGCGGAGGTCTCGACGCCCTTGAGGAGGAGGTCGAGCTCGACCTTCTCGTTCGGGGCGTGCCAGCCGTCGGAGGGGACGGAGATACCCAGGAACAGAACGGGCGCGCCGAGGACCTCCTGGAGGTCGGCGGCCGGTCCGGAGCCACCCTCACGGGTGAAACGCACCGGCCCCTCGAAGGCCCGGCCCATGGCGCGGACCACGGACTGCAGGGCGGGGTGGTCGAGCGGGGTCAGGCACGGGCGCGTGGCCGAAGCGAACGTGATCTCGTGCCGGATCCCGGCGGGCAGCTGGTCGTCGGCCCAGGCGCGGACGGCCTTCTCGATGTAATCGGGGTCCTGGCCTGCGACGAGCCGGAAGGACAGCTTGACCATGGCCGAGGACGGGATGATCGTCTTGCTGCCGGGGCCCTGGTAGCCGCCGCCGATGCCGTTGACCTCGGCGGTGGGACGGGCCCAGATACGTTCCAGGGTGGTGTGTCCGGCCTCGCCGTGGGTGGCGTGGGACTTGGCGGTGCGCAGCCACTGCCCCTCGTCGAAGGGCAGCTCGGCGAAGAGTTCGCGCTCGCGGTCGGTGAGTTCGACGATGCCGTCGTAGAAGCCGGGGACCGCCACGCGCGCGTGATCGTCGTGCAGGGCCGCCACGAGGCGGGCGGCGGCGGTCGCGGGGTTGGGCACGGCGCCGCCGAAGGAGCCCGAGTGGATGTCCTGCTCGGGGCCGTACAGCCGGATCTCGCACTCGGCCAGGCCGCGCATGCCGGTGCAGACGGTGGGGGTGTCCTCGGACCACATGCCGGTGTCCGAGACGATCACGGCGTCCGCGGCGAGCCGGTCTGCGCGAGCCTCGACGAGGTCCCTGAAGTTCGGTGAGCCGGACTCCTCCTCGCCCTCGATCAGGAGCTTGAGGTTGACGGCCGGGGTGGTGCGGCCGGCTGCGGCGAGATGGGCGCGGACGCCGAGTGTGTGGAAGAGCACCTGGCCCTTGTCGTCGGCCGCCCCGCGCGCGTAGAGCCGGTTCCCGCGGACGACGGGCTCGAAGGGCTCGCTGTCCCAGCCGTCCTCGCGGGCGGCGGGCTGCACGTCGTGGTGGCCGTAGACGAGGACCGTGGGGGCCCCGGGCTCGTTCGCGGGCCACTCGGCGAAGACGGCCGGTGCGCCCGGCGTCTCCCAGACCTCGACGACCGGGAAGCCGGTCTCCTTCAGTTTGGCGGCGAGCCAGTCGGCGCTGCTCCGTACATCGGGGGCGTGGTCGGGCTGGGCCGACACGGAGGGGATGCGCAGCCATGCGGCGAGGTCGTCGAGGAAGGCGTCGCGGTGCTGCTCGATGTACGTACGGACGGCGCTGTCCGGGGTCTGGCTCATGTCCACGAGCCTATCGGCCCGCGGGGGCATCCTTCTCGGGCGGTTCGTCACACTCGGGTTGTTCCGTGTGCCACTCCGGCTCCCCGAGAAGCAGCCGCTCCAGGGCGGCCCGGCCCGGCAGGCCCTGAGGCCGTACGACCTCGCCGCTTCGGACGTACAGAAAGGCGGCCGTGACCGACTCCGGCGGGACGCCGTGCTGCTCGGCCCAGGCGAGCCGGTAGACGGCGAGCTGCAAGGGGTCGGCGGCGCGGTGGCGGCTGGTCTTCCAGTCAACGATCTCGTACGTCGCGTCGTCCCCGTCGCCGTTCTTGTATACGGCGTCGATACGGCCCCGTACGACGCGGCCCGCGAGGGCGAGCTGGAAGGGGGCCTCGACCCGGTGGGGCGTTCGGTGGGCGTACTCGGTGCGTTCGAAGGCGTTCTTGAGTCCTTCGAGGTCGCGTTCGTCGGCGATCTCGGCCTCGCTGCCGGGCAGCTCGTCGGGCTCCAGCATGGGCAGCGTCAGTTCCTCGAACCGGGCTTCGACCCAGGCGTGGAACCGGGTGCCTCGACGCGCGGCCGGTTGCGGGGGGCGCGGCATGGGGCGCGCGAGTTCCTGCGCGAGCCCGTCGGGGTCCTCGGCCAGACGCAGCAGCTGGGAGGCGGTCAGTGCGGTGGGCAGGGGTACGTCCGTGACGCTCTGCCGGGCGCGCAGGAGCTCTCCGGTGAGCGCGTCGAGGTCGCGGTCCCAGGAGGCGATCGCTCGGGCTTCCTCGGGGGTGAGGCGCCGCGCCGCCGCGGGGTGGGGACGGGTGTCCGCCGGCACGGCGGGAGCGGTGGCCTGGTGCGGGACGGTGGGGCGGTCCGCGCTCCAGGAGTCCCAGTCGGCGCCTCCCTCTTCTCCGTAAGGGGCTTCGAAGTGCGGGTCCTCGTCGTCGTAGGGAGTGTCGTCGTCCGGTGGCGGGGGCCAGTCCGGGTCGTCGTAGGTGCCGGGGTCGTGGCCGGCCGCCGGTGGGGTGTTCTCGTGGGACGCGAGGAAGTCGAGATGGGCGAGGACGGTCTCGGCGGCCGCGCGGCGGCGGGCCAGGGCGGCGGCGTCCAGGGGCAGCGGCCAGGCCTGGTCCGCCGTCGACCGGTGCAGGGCCGGGTTCTCCTCGTCCTCCTCGGGCTCGTCCGCCCAGGCCTCGATCTCGCCGTACCCGGCGGCACAGTGGTCGTGCAGGGCCAGCAGGAAGTCGGACGGCCCGCGGGGCCTCTTCTGAGCGGGTCCCCACCAGTGGCCGGAGCCGAGGAGCAGGGAGCGGGGGCGGGTGAAGGTGACGTAGCCGAGGCGGAGCTCCTCGGTGTGCTGGTGCTCCTTCATGGCCTCGTGGAAGGCCTTCATGCCCCGGGAGTCCCAGGCCTCGACGTCGGGCAGGGTGGCGGCGTCACCGCGCAGGGCGTGCGGCAGCACCTTGGCCTGGGAGGTCCACTTCTCGCGGCCCTGGGTGCTGGGGAACGTGCCGGTGACCAGGCCGGGCACGGCGACGACGTCCCACTCGAGGCCCTTGGACTTGTGCGCGGTGAGCACCTTGACGGTGTTCTCGCCGCCGGGCAGGGCGTTGTCCAGGCCCTTCTCGTACTGGGCGGCGGTGCGCAGGAAGCCGAGGAACGCCAGCAGGGTGGCCTCGCCGTCGTTCGCGGCGAAGGAGGCGGCGATGTCCAGGAAGTTCGACAGGGTCTCGCGGCGCCGGGCCGCCAGTGCGTGCGGGGACGCCGCCAGCTCCACCTCCAGACCGGTGACGGCGAGGACGCGGTGCAGGACGTCCATCAGTGGATCGGCCAGGGAGCGGCGCAGTTCGCGCAGCTCGGTGGCCAGGCGGGCGAAGCGCACGCGCGCGTCCGGGGAGAACGGCAGCCCGTCGTCCCCTTGACCGTCGGCGCCGGACAGAGGTGTATCCAGAAACGTGTCGAGGGCGTCCGCGAGCGATATCACCTCGGACGGGTCGACCCCCTCGACGGCCTCGGCGAGCCGGCGGTCCGGGTCGTCGTCGCCGCCCCCGCGCGCGGGGGCCCCGCGCAGGCGGGCGCGCCGCCCGCGGAGGGCGAGGTCGCGTGGGCCGATGCGCCCGCGCGGGCCGGGCAGCA
>NZ_JBHYKH010000378.1:0-8912 GCF_042741275.1 Streptomyces sp. NPDC058964 | reverse complement strand
GCGGGGGGGCGCCCCCCCGCGCGCCGCCCCCCCCCCCCGGGCCCGGGTCGCCCCCCTCGAGGGGGCGGGGAGTCCGGCGGCGGGTCGCCGTCTCGCAGAGCTGGACGGCGGTCAGGGCGCCCGCCGCGCCTGCTCCGACGATGGCCACGGTGTGCCGCTTGCGGACTTCGGTCACGGATACCTCCGGAAAGCCGTACGGGGGCGGGATCCCATCGGAAACGCAGGACGCCGGTCGGCTGTTCATACCTCGTTCACACGGGGATCGGCAGGGGCAACCGCGCTTTCTGGCCGTCGGGTCGCGGGTCCTCACCGGAATCTCAGGGAGCCGCCTGCGGATTCAAAGGACCGCTACGGACGAGCGGCGCGGGATGCCCAGGCACAGACGGACCGCTCAGGAGGGCGTGTCGTGCCCGGGTTCGAGGAGTCGTCACAAATCGAACCGGTCGGGGGCAGCCGCGGCGGCGGTCCCGGCGCGGGATCCTCGGCGTCCGGGATCCTCGGCGTCCTCCAGGCGCTGCCGGCCGCCGCCCCGACGGGCTGCGGTTCCGCCCCGGACGCCTCGGCCACCCCGGACGGCAGGAGCGGCGTCACGACGTCCGCGCAGGCCCTCACGACCGGGATGGCGACCATCACGGTCACGCCCGCCGCCGGCACCAGGAAGGCCGAATTCACCAGCCCCGTCGAGGTCACCGCCACCGACGGCACCCCGGCCCCGGCCTCGGTCACGGTCACCTGCAGCGACGGCTCGGCCCTGTCCGGCGCCTGCAACGACGGCCGGACGAAGTGGACGTCGGCGAAGAACCCGTGCAGCCGGTCGGCATCATGGTGATCAGCGAGCGGTTCGGGCAGACGCGGACGGAGTCGTCCACGGTCGGGCTCGGCGACGAGTGCGGCATCCCGGACATGCCGCACGCCAACTGCCGACCTGCCGTCGCGCCCTCGTGGCGGGCTACGAGTTGCACGAGAGCTCGATGCCCGGTGACGTGGTGATCGTGAGGAACTCGGGCGAGAGGACCGTGGAGCCGTCGAACGGCCTCAACGGCCGGAACCTGTCCCGGGCGGACTGGAAGGCGGGCAGCGCCCTCTGACGCAGGGTGTCTTCATCGGATGAACTCCGTTGCGAAACAAGGACTTTCTTTGCTTTAACTCTTGACGACCGAAGGAGCGGAGAGCACATTGGGCGCACTCTGAGAGCGCTCTCAGACGTTCGAAGGCACCCGCGCATCCCCTCCGTACCCGAGAGGCACCCCCATGAGCGAAACCTCCGGTATACCCAGACGGCGGCGGGCCCTCACCGCCGCCCTCGCCGCGTTCGGACTGGCGGCCGTACTGGCCGCGGCCGCCACCCTGCCCGCCAGCGCCTCGGCGCCCACGCCCCCGTCGGGCTGGACCCAGGTCTTCCTCGACGACTTCAACGGCTCCGCCGGCTCCGGGGTCAACACTTCCGACTGGCAGTACGACACCGGGACTTCGTACCCCGGCGGCCCCGCCAACTGGGGCACCGGCGAGGCCGAGACGATGACGAACAGCACGAACAACGTCTCGCTCGACGGCAACGGCAACCTCCGCATCACCCCGCTGCGCGACTCGGCCGGCCGCTGGACGTCGGGCCGCATCGAGACCACCCGCACCGACTTCCAGCCCCCGGCCGGCGGCAAGCTGCGCGTCGAGGCCCGCCTCCAGATGCCGAACGTCACGGGCACGGCGGCCGAGGGCTACTGGCCCGCCTTCTGGATGCTGGGCGCCCCCTACCGCGGCAACTACCAGAACTGGCCGGGCGTGGGCGAGCTGGACATCATGGAGAACGTCCAGGGCCTGAACAAGGTCTGGGCCACGATGCACTGCGGTACCAACCCGGGCGGCCCCTGCAACGAGACCTCCGGCATCGGCAACAACATCGCCTGCCCGAACACCACCTGCCAGTCCGGCTTCCACACCTACACGATGGAGTGGGACCGTTCGGTGAGCCCCGAGGCGATCCGCTTCTACGTCGACGGTGTCAACTACCACACGGTGACGGCGAACCAGGTCGACGCGACGACCTGGGCCAACGCCACGAACCACGGCTACTTCGTCATCCTCAACGTGGCGATGGGCGGCGCCTTCCCGGACGCGCTGGGCGGCGGCCTGGACGGCGACACCGCCTCCGGCCGCCCGATGGTCGTCGACTACGTCCAGGTCCTGCAGTCCGGCAGCGGGGGCGGTGGCGGTGGCGGTACCACTCCCCCGCCCCCGGGCAACCGGGACGCCTACTCCGCCGTCCAGGCCGAGTCGTACGACAGCCAGTCCGGCGTGATCGCCGAGTCGACCACGGACACCGGCGGCGGTCAGGACATCGGCTCGATCGCCAACGGCGACTGGGCGCTGTACAAGGGCGTGAACTTCGGCTCCACGGCGGCCACCCAGTTCTACGCGCGGGTGGCGAGCGGTGCCGGCTCCGGGGTGAGCGGGCTGGTCGAGGTGCGTCTCGACAGCCGTTCCAGTTCCCCCGTCGGCAGCTTCGCGCTGGCCGGAACGGGCGGCTGGCAGTCGTGGCGGACGGTCCCGGCCAACATCGCTTCCGTCACCGGCACGCATGACGTGTATCTGACCTTCACCAGCGGTCAGCCGGCGGACTTCGTGAACGTGAACTGGTTCGACTTCGGGCACTGAGGCGTGTTCGGACCCGGGGCGGCACCCCGGGTCCGTGCCGTCCGCGTCAGCGCACCTGGTCCCACTTCGGGCTGAGCGCGATCGCGCGGAGCTGCTCGACGGTGAGCGCGGGTGTCCTGCGCGTCGCGGCGTCGTGCTGCGTGCCGGAGTTGAAGGCGCTGATCACGACACGCCGGCCATCGGCGCGCATGGTGTCGACCGTCCACATGACCACGCCCTCCCGGCCCTTCTCGCCCGGTCCCTGGTGGACGGCGACCCGGGTGCCGTTCGCCAGGGTCTCGGAGTCTGCGCCGAAGAGGTCACCGGCGACGTCCCGCATGTCGGCCTGCACATTGACCTGGACGAGGCTCCTGCCCTTGCCGTCGTTCACGACGGCGTAGGCGGAGTCCGTGTCGTCCTGGCTCCTGGCCACCACGTGCAGCCCCTTGGGCAGCAGTGCGAGGAGGGTGGTACGGCCGCCGGTGACGGCATGGGGAGCGCTCGGTGCCGCGGTCGGCTTCCCGCGGTCCTGCGGGATGGAGTCGACGTATCCGCGCCACACCGCGGCCGTCGCCAGCTTCTTCAACTGGGCCCTGTTCAGCGGCGGCTCGGCCCGGGAGACCGGGGCGCCCTTCTCCGCGGCGGCGTTCCATTCGCTCACGGAGACGTGCTGCCCCGCCGGGGTGACCAGTTCCGCGCTCCACCACTTGGTGTCCACGCGCCGGTCGGGATACTCGTACCCCTGGAGGAGCCTGAGCGTCGACCCGTCCGGAAGCATGCCGGTGGAACAGTGGTCGTACGGGGTGAACGTCTTGTCCGGGCAGGCCGTGCTCTGACGGGCCTGTTCACTGCCCGGTTCGACCCGGCCCAGGCTCACGCCGACGGCGCCCTTGCCCTTGCCGTCGTCGTAGACCACGTGCGCGTACGGCCCCAGCGGGGACTCGTCGGCGCCACGCGACTCCTGGCCGCTGGTCCTGCCCTTGGGCAGCAGATGTTCGAGAGTACGCAGGAGCTGGTCACCGGTGACCGGGGCGGCGGTCGGTGTGGCCTTCGGCTTCGCGGCCGCGGAGGCGCGCTGCGGAGCGTGGGGCTGGCCCGGCGGCAGGAGCAGCGCCCCGCCCGCACCGATGAGCGCCAGCCCGGCCGCCCCGCCCGCGACCGCCCCCCCGCGGCGCAGCCGCAGTCGCCGGCCGCGGGCAAGTCCGGCGGCGGCGAGCGCGGCCCGGTCGGTGTCGAAGCCGCCGGCGGTCTCGCGCAGGGCGGCGGAGAGCCGGTCCCCGAGGGGGTCGTTGTGCTGTTCAACGGACATGGCAGACCACCGTTTCCCGTGGTTGAGGTGATGCGACGGAAGTGAGTCGGGACGGAACGGAGCCGTCAGGGCCGCGCGTACTCGCCGAGGTCCTCGCCCAGCAGTTCCCGCAGCCGTCCGAGAGCCCGCACGCACCGCGTCCGCACGGCCGCCGAACTCGCGTTCATCGCGTCGGCGGTCTCCTCGACGGTGCGGTCCTCCCAGTAGCGCAGGACGACCACGGCCCGGTCCTTGGCGGGCAGTCGGGCCAGTGCCTGCAGCAGGGTCAGCCGCAGGGACGTGTCGCCGGGGGCGTACGGCACGTCCGGCAGTGCGTCGGTCGCCCACTCGGTACTGCTGCGGCGCCGCCGGTGGGCGAGGAAGGTCCGGGTGAGCACGGTCTGGGCGTACCCGGCGGGGTTGCCGACCCGCGACACCCTTCCCCACCGGACGTACAGCCGGCCGAGGGTCTCCTGCACCAGATCCTCCGCGAGGTGCGTGTCGCCCGCGGTGAGCAGGCAGGCGGACCGGTACAGGTGCCCGGAGCGCGCCGCCGCGAACTCGGCATACCCCTCCGCGCGGACCAGTCTCATGCGTGGTTCCCCCTGTCGCCTCGGAGGCTCGGACCGTTCTCACTTCACTGATGCGGTGGGCTCCCGGAAATGTTTCACTGCCGGCGGACGCCCGGTGAGGCGGGAACGGGCACCGGATGGCGCCCGGCCGGCGTACGGCGGGTAGGTTTCCCCTCGGAGACGACGAAGCGCGGGGGACCGGGGGACGCATGACGCATCAGCCGCCGTACGGCGAAGGACAGCCGCAGGGTTTCGGCCCGCCGGCGCAGTACGCACCGCCCCCGCCCCGGTACGCGCCGGCCCCGCCGCCGTACGCCCCGGCGCAGCAGCCCCACCCGCAGCCGCCGATGCCACCCCAACCGGCTTCGGCGGGACCGGAGTTCCTGGTCGTCGACCGTCACAACTCGATCGTGGTCGACGGGGAAGGCGTGACGTTCGAGGACCACGACGTCACCGCCGAGTTCCCCTGGGAGGAGATCCGCAGCGTCCACTACCGGGCGAGTCCCTCGGGCAAGGCCCTGATGATGGCCGTCGTCCATCTCGACGGCCGGGTCTACGAGTGCGCCGTGACGGCGAGGCCGCGCGAACTGCTGGGACAGTGGTTCGCGCAACTGGCCGCGGTGCTGGGGTACTACCGCCCGATGGGGTACTAGAGTCCCCGGTCGCTAGCGCAGCTCCGCCCGGAACGTGGCCGGGGTCTGCCCGGTGTGCAGATGGAAGAACTTCGAGAAGTTCGCCGCGTCGGGGAAGCCGACCGCCGCGCCGACCCGGCCGATCGGCATGGCGGTGTGGGCGAGCAGACGCTTGGCCTCCAGGACGACGCGCTTGTCGATGAAGCCCTTGGGCGTCTCGCCGGTGGCGGCGCGGACCGCGCGGACGAGGGTGCGGCGGGAGTAGCCCAGGGCGTCGGCGTAGGCACTGACGCTGTGGTTGGTGGCGAAGCCCTTCTCGACCGCGTCGCGGAAGAGGGTGAACGTCGTGTCCGCCTGCTGCCGGGCCGCCTCCGCCGAGCTGTCCGCGAGATGCGCGAGCCGGAGCAGGAACGCGGTCAGCGAGTGGCGCAGGACCGCCGTGTGCAGGCTCAGCGGCAGGGTCGCAGTGTCCTCGTACTCGCGTTGCAGCTGGTCGAGGCCCGCGCGCAGGCCGGTGAGCCGTGCCGGGCCGGGGCGCAGCAGGGGCGGCAGGTCGTAGCGGTAGAGGCCGGTGGCCTCCACGGTGGCCCTGGGCAGGAAACCGGGCTGCATGGTCAGGACGGTTCCGCGGTACTCGTCGGCGTCCGAGAAGCGGTGGACCTGACCGGGACGGATCCACAGCAGGTCACCGGCCGTCGCCTCGTGCTCGGCGAAGTCGATCATGTGCCGTACCGGGCCGCGGTCGAAGAGCATGACCACGTGGAAGTCGATGCGATGGACACGGTGCAGGGGCGCTTCCGCGTGCCAGGTGCGCCCGGTGCCCATGGGGCCGACCTGCATGCCGACCCCGCAGACGCTGAGGTCGACCGGGAAGGGGAAGGTTCTGATCCCGTCGCCGTCGCCGACGCCTTGGATGGTTCTGTCCGCCATGTCCTTCTCGTGCCGCCCCTGTCGCACCGCCGATGTCCCACTTTCACCACAGGCTGACACACCTCGCCCTTCCCACGTAAAAGTCAGACTTTTAGTTTTGAACGCGCCCGGCCAGAACTCTCGCTTCGATCAAGGACTTCTTGAAGATGAGCACGCAGACCTCCGACGGCTTCGAGTGGACCGACCTCGACCGGCGTGCCGTGGACACCGCCCGCCTCCTCGCGGCCGATGCCGTGCAGCGGGTCGGGAACGGGCACCCCGGCACCGCGATGAGCCTGGCCCCGGCCGCGTACACGATCTTTCAGAAGGTGATGCGTCATGACCCGGCCGATCCCGAGTGGACCGGCCGTGACCGCTTCGTCCTGTCCCCCGGCCACACCTCGCTGACCCTCTACACACAGCTCTTCCTCGCCGGGTACGAGCTGGAGCTGGACGACCTCAAGGCCTTCCGGACCCATGGCTCCAAGACGCCCGGCCACCCCGAGTACGGGCACACGGCCGGCGTGGAGACCACCACCGGCCCGCTCGGCCAGGGCGTCGCGAACGCCGTCGGCATGGCGATGGCCGCCCGCTACGAGCGCGGCCTGTTCGACCCCGACGCCCCCGAGGGCACCTCCCCCTTCGACCACACCGTCTGGGCGATCGTGTCCGACGGCGACCTGGAGGAGGGCGTCTGCGCCGAGGCATCCTCCCTCGCCGGCCACCAGAAGCTCGGCAACCTGGTCTTCCTCTACGACGACAACCACATCTCCATCGAGGGCGACACCGCGACGGCCTTCTCCGAGGACGTCCTCAAGCGCTACGAGGCCTACGGCTGGCACGTGCAGCGCATCGCGCCCGCCGGCAACGGAGACATCGACGTCCACGCGCTGTACGCGGCCCTGAGGGCGGCACAGGCCGAGACCGGGCGGCCCTCCATCATCGCGATGCGCACGGTCATCGCCTGGCCCGCCCCGAACGCGCAGAACACCGAGGCCTCCCACGGCTCCGCGCTCGGCGCCGAGGAGATCGCCGCCACCAAGCGCGTCCTCGGCTTCGACCCGGACCGCGACTTCGAGGTCGCCGACGAGGTCCTCGCCCACACCCGACGGGCCCTGGACCGGGGCGCCGAGGCACACGCAGCCTGGGACAAGCGGATCGAGGAGTGGCGCACCAGCGACGCGGAGCGCGCGCGGCTCTTCGACCGGATCGTCGCCGGTCAGCTGCCCGAGGGCTGGGAGGAGGCGCTGCCGGTCTTCGAGCAGGGGCGGTCCGTCGCCACCCGCGCCGCCTCCGGCAAGGTGCTCCAGTCGCTCGGCGCGGTCGTCCCCGAGCTGTGGGGCGGCTCCGCCGACCTGGCCGGCTCCAACAACACGACCATCGACGCCGCGTCGTCCTTCCTGCCGAAGGACAACCCGCTGCCCGAGGCCGACCCGTACGGCCGCACAGTCCACTTCGGCATCCGCGAGTTCTCGATGGCCGCGGAGATGAACGGCATCGCCCTGCACGGCAACACGCGCGTCTACGGCGGCACGTTCCTGGTGTTCTCCGACTACATGCGCAACGCCGTCCGCATGTCGGCCCTCATGCAGCTGCCGGTCACCTATGTGTGGACGCACGACTCCATCGGCCTCGGCGAGGACGGCCCCACCCATCAGCCGGTCGAGCATCTCGCCTCCCTGCGCGCCATCCCCGGGCTGAACATCGTCCGCCCGGCCGACGCCAACGAGACCGCGGTGGCCTGGGCCGAGATCCTCCGGCGGCACTCCACCGCCCCGGCCCCGCACGGACTGGCCCTCACCCGTCAGGGTGTGCCGGTCTACGCGCGCAACGACGACGCGGCCAGGGGCGGCTACGTCCTGCGGGAGGCCTCCACCGGGACCCCCGACGTCGTCCTCATCGCCACCGGCTCCGAGGTGCAGCTCGCCGTGGCCGCCCGCGAGCTGCTGGAGGCCGGGGGCATCGGCACCCGGGTCGTGTCGATGCCGTCCGTGGAGTGGTTCGAGGAGCAGCCGCGCGCGTACCGGGACCGTGTCCTTCCTCCGTCCGTGCGGGCCCGCGTCGCGATCGAGGCCGGAATCGGTCTCACGTGGTACCGCTTCACAGGTGACGCAGGACGCATCGTCTCCCTCGAGCACTTCGGCGCCTCCGCCGATGCCAAGACCCTGTTCGCCGAGTTCGGCTTCACCCCCGAGAACGTCGCCGCCGCCGCCCGGGAATCCCTCGCCGCAGCCCGCGGTTGATCCGATCGCCAGAAAGAAGATGATCACAGTGAACGAAGCAACCGCCACCGCGGGAGCACTCAAGCGCCTGTCCGACGAGGGCGTCTCCATCTGGCTGGACGACCTGTCGCGCAAGCGGATCAGCACCGGCGACCTGGCCGCGCTCGTCGAGAACCGGAACGTCGTGGGTGTCACCACCAACCCGTCGATCTTCCAGGCCGCCATCGGCTCCGGCGAAGGCTACGAGGAGCAGCTCACCGACCTCGCCGTGCGCGGCGTCACGGTCGACGAGGCCGTCCGGATGATGACCACCGCCGACGTCCGCGCCGCCGCCGACGTGCTGCGGCCCGTGTACGACGCGACGGACGGCGTCGACGGCCGGGTCTCCATCGAGGTCGACCCGCGCCTGGCCCACGACACGGCGGCGACGGTCGCCGAGGCCAGGCAGCTGGCCTGGCTGGTCGACCGCCCCAACGTGATGATCAAGATCCCGGCGACGAAGGCCGGTCTCCCCGCGGTCACCGAGGTCATCGGCGCCGGCATCAGTGTCAACGTCACGCTGATCTTCTCGCTGGAGCGCTACCGCGAGGTCATGGACGCCTACCTCGCCGGTCTGGAGCAGGCGCAGGCGGCCGGGCTGGACCTCGCCGGCATCCAC
>NZ_JBHYKH010000377.1:0-8936 GCF_042741275.1 Streptomyces sp. NPDC058964 | reverse complement strand
GCTGCCAACTCCCGTGCCGGGCAAGCCCGGAGGCCCCTCCAGGGGCTCCACCCGCAGACGGCGGGTGGCCGTGATCGGCTCTGTGTTCGCCGCGGTGGTCGCCATAGGGCTCGCGGCCTGGCAGGCGGACGCCCTCCTCGGCGGCGGATCCGGCTCTGACTCGGGATCCTCGTCATCGGGCTCCTCGCCGAGCTACGGCACTCCGACGCCGCTCGACAGCCCGTCCTCGCCCGCCGACACCCCGACGCCGCTCGACAGCCCCGCGTCACCGGTCGACACCCCGACTCCGCCCGCCAGCACCCCACCCGACGAGAGCCCGTCCGCGCCTGCCGAGAGCGCCACCGACCTGTCGGGCCGGTGGAACGGCAGTTACGTCTGCAACCAGGGGATCACCGGACTGGTGCTCACCATCGAGGAGCATGACGACGGCACTGTGGACGCCGTGTTCGCGTTCTATCCGGCGCCCTCCAACCCGCAGGTGCCGCGCGGCTCGTTCGCGATGGCGGGCACCGTCCAGAACGGTGTGCTGACCCTGCGGGCCACGCAGTGGATCAACCAGCCGCCGAACTACCTGGCGGTCGATCTCCAGGGCTCCTACGACACGCTGACGCCGGACCACCTGGACGGCCGGGTCTACGGCCCGAACTGTACGACGTTCTCGGCGGACCGTTCCTGAGCTGCCGCGTGCACTCCGGTACGTAACCCGTCGGCATTCGACGGGCGGCGCCGACCGAGACGTACCGGACCCCCGGGGGCCTGGACGCACCCCGAGATGCGCGGCGCGGGGTGGCGCGCGGCCGCGCCCCACCCACCCACTCACCGCGCCGCCCACCCTCGCGCCTGTCCTGCGCCCCCACCCCAGGTCCGGTACGGCAGAGAGGCGGGTGGGGTTCGGCAGAGCCTGCGTGCCCAACTCCCGTTCACGAGTGGAGGATTGACGGAGACCTCGGGAGACTGCTTCACTGATGCGGCAGTGGCTGAGCCACTCACCCACCGATCGTGGTCCTGGAGATACTTCGTGGCTGTCGAAGGCATTCCTCGCACATCGGTGGATGGTCTGACGGCGGAGCTTCTCGACCGGCTCCGCCCGGGCCGCGGCCCGCCCCGTTCCTCCTCCGGTCATAGGGACGAACAGGGTGCGATTTGTCATGAGCAGGGCGAACCGGCTCCGGCTCTCACGAGGATCCGACCCGGATCACAGCGAGCGCCCGCGCGCGGGCCGGAGCACCACATCGGCGACATCTGATGCGGCAACACCGACAGACGGAGATCACGATGAGCAGAGCAAGCAGGAGACGCAGAGCACTGATCGGCGCGATGCTGTGCGCCGTCGTCATGGGCACGGCCCAGCCCGCCGTCGCCTCGGCAAAGGCAGACAGTGGCCCCCGGCCCACAGCCTCGGCGCAGTCCACGGTCCATGGCGTGGAGGAGGCGATCGCCCGTTCACTCGCCTCTTCGCTCACGCACTCCGATTGGCGCGGGCAGGTGCGGGCGGCCACGCTCTCCGCGGATGAGGCGGATCTGCAGGCGCTGACCGACAAGGCCGGCAACCTTGCGGGGAGCCGACTGCGGTCGTCGATGTCCCATGCGAACCGGCGGGTCGCGGCTCTCAAGGGGCTACCCGCGTCGATCGGGTCGCTGCTGCGGATACGCCTCGGTGCGCCCTCCATGCGCGCACGTCTGACCGACGACGTAACCCCCTGGGTCGCGGTCGCCGCCTCCGACGAGCATGCCAGGACGATCACGGCCTACGACAGCCGAGGCCGCCGCCACTCCGTGGATGCGACACGCGTACCCCAATTCCCCCTGTACGTCCTGGACATCGATGCCGCCAAGGCGCACAAGGCAGGCCTCCGAGTGCTCCGCGAGCAACTCGCCGACAGCGGTCTCAGCACACCCGCGTCCAAGCCCGAGCACGCCGCCGACACGGCGGGCTGGTGGGCCACCAAGGTCACAGCGGTCGAGGTGAACGATGACCAGGAGCCCTGGTTCAAGGGCGCGGCCGAGATGTTCTCGCTGGTGACCGGCTTCGGACAGGACGGCAAGGCGCGCGTCGACTCCGTCGACATGCCGTACCTGGACTACGACGGCACGGTGTACTACCCCAACCAGATCCTGGTCAACTGGTCGAACTACAAGTACAACCTGGCAGACGTCGTCATGATGGAGGACGACGACGGCACCAACTACAAGTCGCTCGCCCAGGCCCTCACCACCGCCCTGCTCACCGTCACCGACCAGGGCACCTACATCCCGCTGGTGAACGCGGTGCTGTCGGCGATGCCCGACTCCTGGTTCACCGACGACCCGGACTACGTCGAGTCGTGGTACACCCTGGCCAGGAACTCCACCGGCCGCCTCAACGGGGCCGCGGGCAACGGCTGGATGACCGTCGAACCCTACTTCGTCGAACAGTTCTGATTCGCCGGCGTGGTGCCGTGCCGGACAAGGACGATCACCGCCGCACCGTGATCGGCTCGGCACACGTCATGGTTACCGCCGAGCGGCCCGCCGGAGGTTCACACGAGGCCGGCGAGGGGAGCGCTCGGCTGCCAGGTGACGGGCATGGCGACGTCGACGCCGTCGCGGTCGGCCAGTGGCAGCAAGCGACGCATCGTGACCTCGAGGTCGTCCATGAAGTAGGGCAGGGGCCGCAGGGGCCGGTGGAGGCCGACGAAGAAGTCGTCCCAGTGGACGAGGACGACGCGGCGGGCCCCGGTCGCGACCACGACCTCGTCCCAGTAGGCGCGCAGGAATTCGGGGGGCTGCTTGCCCAGACTGCCGATACCCAGATACACGACATCGGCGTGCCAGCCCCGCAGGGCACCGGGCCGGAAGTTGGCACTGGCGTGCAGCAGTACCCGGCCTGCCGGATGAGCAACGAGCACGCTGTAGGCGGTGCCGGTCTTCCAAGCGCGGGCGCGGGCGGGCGGAACGAGGGGTCCGTCGACGGTGCCGGGACAGTGGTCGCCGGGGCTGTGCACGGAGTCCACGAACGTCAGGTCGAAACGGCCGTACGAGACCGTGTTCCCGTCCGCGACCACGCGCAAGGACGACTCCGGCACTCCCATGCCCCGGCCGATGTTCGCGGTGGACTGCGAGCCGACCAGTTCCGCGCCGGTCTCCAGCACCCACACCGGCGCGTCCAGGGCGTGATCGTAGTGGGAATGAGCGCAGACCACCGCAGCCAGATTCCTCACCCGCAGCCGGTCGACGGCGGCACGGACGAGGGAACGGTCGGGCGCGATCCTGCCCACGGCCACCCGCAGCAGCCCGGGCCTGGTGACGAACCCGTCAGTGAGCAGTGAGGTCTCCCCGTCCGAGAACAGCACGGAGCTGGTCCCCAGGAAGTGGGCGACCAGCCCGTCGTGAGGCACCGCGGCGGGCTGTTCGTACGGCAGGAAGGAGCGCAGACTCGGACGGCCGACGGGCATTCTCATGGGGTCATCCTGAGCCATCCGGTGGCACCGGGTCGATCCGGAGATGGTGGTTGGCGGCCGGGACTCCGTGGGAGGATGACGGCATGCAGACCCCAAGGAGCGATGCCGCGTAAGCGGCCGAAGGAGCTGCGAGCCGATCGCTGGCAGCCCAGACGAGGTGTTCCGGTTCGCCGGATCCGGGAAGTGTCCGCGGCGACCCGGGTCGCGATCCGGAAGGTGGAGGACGCGCGGCTTCGGCCAGGTGCCGTGGCCGCTGCCGTGGCGGAGTGCCGGCGGTATCTGCGAGAGCCGGGCCGTGTGCTTCCGCAGCCGTGGACGGGGTGCGACTGCTGCGATCCTCTGGTGGCGCGTGACACCCTGGAGGATGTGCTGCTGTGGCTCCCGCGTGGTGCCCGGGCGGATTTCGGAAAGCTCGTAGCCAGGATGGATGCCGAGTTCGATCGCCGCTTCCACTCCTGGAGCGGCCATGTTGCGTCGCCGCATTCGTGGGGGGCGTGCGGGTGGTGGCGTCGCCGGATGACCGAATGACCGGGACTGCGACCACGACGTGTCTACGCTGCGGTTCATGTCCATCGGCGCAGGACCTGACAGCCCCGGTTCGAGCGGGCGCGGCCTGCCCGTCGAGATCGTCGACGCGTGCCTGCGCGGCGGAGGCGGCGGGAGCCCCACCGCGGTCCTCCGCGGGGTGCCTGCGAGCGAGGCGGAGCGCCGCCGCGTACCCGTCCTTCTGGGCACGTCTCACGCCGTGTTCGTGTGCGACGAGGGCCGCGAGGACGGCCTGCCCGTGGTGTCCCTGCACTTCGCCACCGTCGAGGGGGACCTGGCCGCGTGCGGCCACGGTACGGTGGCCGCGCTCACGGTCCTTGCCGAACGTGCGGGCGCACGATCGTTTCAGGCTGTGTTGCGCGTCGCCGGGACGACGTTCACGGGCCGCGCCGTACGCAACCACGACGGACTCGTGGAGGCCCGGTTCGAGACGGACTCCATCGCACTACGCGCCGCGACCCCCGCCGAACGGAATTCCGTCCTGCCCGCCATGGGCCTCGCACCGGGCGCGGTCGGCGAGGCGTGCGTCGCCACACTGGGGCGGCCGCGAATGCTCCTGTCAGTAGCCTCTCGCCTCGAGCTCGCCGCTCTCGTCCCCGACCTGGACCGGCTCCGTGACGCGTGCGACCGGATCGGCCTGTTGGGCTGCTACGTCTACTGCGAACCGAACGCCGACGGCCACGCCGCCGCCCGCCTGTTCGCCCCCTCCATCGGCGTTCCGGAGGACATCGCGAACGCCAACAGCACGGCCTGCCTCGCGGCCCGCCTGGCGCACCGGGGCATCACCAGCATCACGGTGGACATGGGCGACTCGCTCGGCCACCCGGCGACGATCACAGCAGGCAGGACGTCGACCCCGACTGGCCCGCTCGTCCATGTCGGCGGCACGGCACGGATCGTTCGCAGGCTCACCCTCAATGGTGGGGAAAAGGGTTCGGCGGGCTGATGACCGTGCTGGTGGTTTGCGGTCGACCGTGATCCCGGCCGAGGAGGTGAGACCCATGAACGCTGTATTCGTACGGGTGCTCCCTCTTGTTCTCGCGGTCGGGCGATTGACGTAGGTGTCGCCGGGAGTGCTCCGGCAAGAACGCACTCCCGAAAGGCAACACCCCTTGCAATCGGTGCAGTTCACTGCGGAGACGTCGTCGAACGGCGTCGTCGAACACGACTTCACCGTGGGCGATGTCCCCGGCGTGCTCTGGTCGCCCGTGTCCGGGCCCGATCGCGCGCCCCTGGTGCTGATGGGCCATGGTGGCGGCACGCACAAGAGATGGCCGGCGACGACGGGCCGCGCACACCTGCTCGTGACCGGCTGCGGGTTCCACGTCGCCTGCATCGATGCGCCCGGTCACGGCGACCGGCCGCGCACGGCGCACGACGAACGGGAGATCGCCGTGCTGCTGCAGACGCGGGCGGCGGGCGAGCCGGAAGGCCCCATCGTCGTACGCTACAACGCCCACCTGGCGGAGCGCGCCGTGCCCGAGTGGCAGGCGACCCTGGACGCCCTCCAGGAACTTCCGGAGATCGGCGCCGAAGGACCCGTCGGCTACTTCGGCCTGAACATGGGCACCGCGATCGGGGTGCCGCTGACGGCGGCCGACCCCAGGATCACCGCCGCCGTCTTCGGACCCCACTGGCCCGATGCCCTGGCCGGGACGGCACGGCAGATCGGCGTCCCCGTTGAATGCGTGCTCCAGTGGGACGACGAACACATCCCGCGCGAGTCCGGTCTGGCGCTGTTCGACGCCTTCGCCTCGAAGGAGAAGACGCTGCACGTCAACGCAGGCAGGCACAAAAAGCTGCCCAGGTCCGAGGCGGACGGCGCGGCCCGGTTCTTCGCCCGGCACCTCGGCCGAGCGGCCACGGCCACGGCCTGACGCGCCCCGTGCCGCTCAGGGCCGGTGAAGCCGAATCGCGGGCGCTGGGCAGCCGGTTGTTCACGAGGAACGGTAGATCCCCTCTGGATCCTCGTGGGCCCATGCCGCGCACTCCTCGAAGCCCACGTTGCCGATGCTCGGGTTCGCGTGGACGTCGTGGACCCCTGCGGGGATGGTGCGGAACTCGCGACCGGACTCGGTACTCGCGACCGGACGCGGTCAGCTGTGCGTAGTCCTCGTCGTCCAGGCACTCGTCCCGCGTCAGGGTGGTGACCGCCAGCAGTGCGTGGCTGGCTGTCTGCGTGGCGGTCCGGTCGGCGAGGAACACAGTGGCGAGGTCCTCGTCGGCTCTCCCGGTCACTTCAGTGCACGCAGTGCCGCCGCGGCCTCCGCGATGCAGGTGGTGAGGCCGGGCGGCTCCTCCGTCGAGACCCAGCGTGTGAACGCGACATGAAACACCGTCACCGCCATGTGGGCGGCAAGGCCGGCGGCGGGCTCGGTCACGCCTCGCTTGCCGAGCGCTTCGGCCGTCGTGTCCGTCATCGCCGCCAGTTTCAGCAACTCACGCTCGTGCAGGCTGGGGTTGGCCGCGATGATGCCGGATCGGCGAACGGCGTGGTCGCGACGGTCCGCCAGCAGGCCGCCAGCCGCGACCATCCCGGCCAGCGCCGCGTCCAGCGGTGAGAGGTCGACCGGCGCGGCCAGGATCGCGTCGCAGGCGGTCCGCTGCATGGTCGCGGAGCCGTCGAAGAGGACCTCGCGCTTGTCGGTGAAGTGCCGGAAGAAGGTGCGTTCCGTGACACCGGCGTTCTTGGCGATGTCACCCGCGGTGGTCTGCTCGAAGCCGCGCTCGGCGAAGAGTTCCAACGCGGAGCGGATCATCCGCCCCCGTGCATCCGGCTCCCAGCGACCCATGGCGAGAAGTGTAGCGATGACAGTCACTGACATGAAGTGGTAGCGTTGATGTCAGTAACTGACATGCCTGTGGAAGGATGCCTGCCATGCGTGTTTTCGTCACCGGTGCCTCCGGCTGGATCGGCTCGGCCGTCACCGACGAACTCCTCGCCGACGGTCACGAGGTCGTCGGCCTTGCCCGTACCGATGAGGCGGCCGCCGCGCTCGAGGCGAAAGGTGCCCTCGCCCACCGCGGAGGCCTCGACGACCTCGACAGCCTTTCCTCGGCGGCCGCGACTGCCGACGGCGTCATCCACCTCGCCTTCAAGCACGACTTCTCCGACTTCGCCGGCGCCGGCCGCAGTGAGCGCGCCGCCGTGCAGCGGATGCTCGACACGCTCAAGGGGAGCGGCCGGCCGTTCCTGCTCGCCTCGGGCCTGGCATCAGGAGTCACCGGGCGGCCGTTGACCGAGCACGACGCGTCGCCTCACCACGGTGCCGACTCGATGCGCGGCGGCAGTGAGAACCTCGCCCTGTCCTACGCCGAGCACGGCGTCCGCCCAGTGGCCCTGCGCTTCTCACCGACCGTGCACGGCATGGGCGACCACGGGTTCACCGCCACACTGACGAAGATCGCCAAGGAACGCGGGGCAGCCGGCTGCATCGGTGACGGCTCGACCCGCTGGGCGGCAGTGCACCGCTCCGACGCCGCGCGGATGGTCCGGCTCGCGCTGGAGAAGGCCCCGGCGGGTTCCCGCATGCATGCGGTGGCCGAGACCGGCATTCCCACCCGTGACATCGCCGCCGCCATCGGCGGCTACCTGGGCCTGCCGACGGTGTCGGTCGCGCCGGAGGACGCAGAGGCCCACTTCGGCTGGATCGGACGCTTCTTCGGCATGGACGTCGCCGCGTCGAGCGCTCGTACCCGGGAACTGCTCGGCTGGACGCCGACGGGGCCCACGCTCCTGGACGACATCGCCGCGGGGGCCTACGCGCTGCCGGGATGATCGCAGGGTCGGCTCGGGCGGACCTGGGGCCACTCCGGACCGACCCCGACCTCCCATGCCCGCCCGAGGCTCGGGCGGGGCTCGGGCGCGGCTCCGCGCGCCACACGGGCCACCGCTGCGTCGGGCCGCAGCGGACGCGCTGAAGGAGGCGGGCGCGACCAGAATTCCGCCGGTGACCGGGCAGGGCGTGAACCTCGACGCGGTGCAGCGGATCGTCGCGGGTGAGCGGTACATGGCCGGGTACAAGCCGGTCCGGGGAGAGGCCGCCCACGCCGCGGAGATCGCGGTGAACAAGCTCCGGGACCGGGACGACGAATTCGACGCGCTCACGCATGACAGGGTCGGCAGCCCGGCACGGAGACACGGCGTCAGGCAGACGATGCGCGGACGGGGTCGACCGTCCGGCGGACGCGCCGCGACCTGTGCTGTGGACCGCGCGGTGACCGGATCGAGGCAGCCCGGCCGGCTCGGAGCGCCCTGTCTGCCGGTCTCACCATGGCAAACGTGCCGTGACCGCGAGTCCGGCCAGGTGGCAGTGCTGCCCCGGCCGGTTGGCCGGGCGGTTCCGGACACCCGCCGGGTGTTCCAGGGGGAGGCTTCCACCGACTCTGGAGCACATGAGTCAACGACATGGCGTCGGACGCACCGGCCCGCGATCGCCTTCAGCGGCCGTCCGGTGACCTACCGTGTCGGGCACGCCCGCGCTCTCAGGACCCGGGGCCCCGACGCCATGGCGGACTCCGTTGCCCGCCGATGAAGTAGCCGTAGCGTGATCCCACCATCGGGGTCATGCCGGGCCAGGAAGGAGATCCGTCTCATGACGATCCGCCTGACGTTCATGTCTGCGCCCGGCGCCGACCCCACTCGGCGATCGGTCCTCGGTGACGCTCCCCTCAGTGAGCGCGACCTCCGTGAGGTGGCCGCCGCGCGAGCCGCGCTCCCCCTCCACGAGATGGCCATCAGGGCGCCGTCGATCCGCTGCTCGCAGACCGCTGAGGCCCTCGGCCTGGCGGCGGTGCCCGAGCCGGCGCTGCGCGACCTCGACCTGGGCAGGTGGCGTGGCCGCAGAGTCGACGAAGTCACGGCAACCGATCCCCATGGGTTCACCGCCTGGCTCACCGACCCGGATGCCGTACCACACGAAGGTGAGTCCGTAAGTACTCGCTGTCGCC
>NZ_JBHYKH010000376.1:0-8942 GCF_042741275.1 Streptomyces sp. NPDC058964 | reverse complement strand
GGGGCCGCTCTCGCGCGGGGGGGGGGTGGCCCGCGCGGTTCTCACCCACACACCCCCCCCCCCGAAACATGTCCGGGGCCGCACCGGCCGCCAGCGCCGTTGGGAGCGGTCAGACGCTCTGGCCGTCGCCGCCGGACGACACCTTGATCCCCTTGGTGATGTCGTCGATCACCGACAGCTTCTGCCCGGCGTCGACACCGAAGCGGACCACGGTGATCCGCTTGGGGTCGGCCGGAGAGGGGAAGGCGAGCGACTCGACGTAGCCGTCGGCGCCCTTGCTGGTGACCGCCTTCCAGCGGACCAGGTAGCCCTTCTGCCCGGCCACGGTCACGGCTTTGGAGGCCAGCACCTCGTGCGAGGTGATGCTGCCGTAGGTGGCGCCGCCGTAGGACTCCTTGGCGTTCGCCGCGATGTCCGCCTTGGCGACCTCCTCGGCCGTGCTGCCCTCGGTGCCCAGCACCAGCGCGGGCGCCGAGTAGGCACCTCCGGCGGTGCAGTCCTTCGACGTGTCACCGGGACACTTGTACGAGTCCTCCGAGGTCACCTGTGCGCCCGCGGTGAGCGCCTGCCCGGTCCAGCCCTTGGGCACGGGCAGGCTGATCCCGTTGACGGCGTCCGGCACGGCGCCGCCGCCCTGGACCTTCGGCGCCCCGGACCGGCCCGGCGACGGCGACCGCCCGCCGGGTCCACCCGAACCACCGGAACCGCCGCCCGGCCCGCCGTTCTGCCCCTCGGGGCCGCCCTGCCCGTTCGGGCCCTGCTGCGAACCGGCCCGGTCACCGCCGCCGGAGTCGTTCCTGGTCAGCGCGTACACGCCGACCCCGATGCAGGCGAGCACCGCGGCCGCCACCGCGACGGCTATGCCGGTGTGCAGCCCGCGCCGGGTGCCGGTCTGGGGCTGGGCGGGATAGGCCGGGTACGCGGAGTAGGCCGGGTACGGCCCGGGGTCCTGCGGCTGCGCCGGGGGACCCCATGCGGCGGCCGGCCCGGCGGGGCGGGTCTGGTCCGTCCATGCCCTTCCGTCCCACCAGCGCTCGGTGGGCGGGCCGTCATTCGTCTGCCCGGGGTCGGGGTACCACCCGGGAGGAGTCACCTGCGTCATGACCCCACCGTATGAGGCGTCGGTGAAAGAGGGATGAGAGGGCCCGGCAACAGTTCCGTGCCGAAGGCGGTGGGCCGGTGGCCCGCGGTCACCCCCGCTCCAGTACGAGCCGCACGGGCGAGGCCGGCGCGGGCCGCGGCAGCCGCAGCCCGTCCCGCCCCGGGGTCACCGAACCCAGGATGCTCGGGCGCCGGGCGCCGGTGCTCGCCGGTTCGGTGCCCGCCAGCCCGTGCGCGGTGAGGAATCCGAGGACCGCGAAGGCGTACGCCTCCTTGGCGGCCGAGGGCAGTCCCAGCTCGTCGGAGGTGCGCACCGCCACCCCGGGCAGCCGGTGCCGGAGCATCGCCATGAGCACCGGGTTGCGCGTGCCGCCGCCCGAGGCGATCACCTCGGTGGCCCCCACGGACCCCACGGCGTCCGCGACCGTGCGGGCCGTCAGCCGGGTGAGCGTCGCCAGCACGTCCTCGACGGGCAGGCCGTCGAGTCCGGCCGCCCGCAGATACCCGGCGTGGAACAGCTCCTTGCCGGTGGTCTTCGGCGCGGGCCGCGCGTAGTACGGCTCCGCGAGCAGCCGGTCCAGCAGCGGCCCGTTCACCCGGCCGCGCGCGGCCAGTACGCCGTCGGCGTCGTACGCCAGCCGGCCCCCGCTGAACTCCCGGGCCGCGGCGTCGGTCAGCGCGCAGCCGGGCCCGGTGTCGAAGGCCGTCCCGTCCGGAGCGGTCAGGTTGGCGATCCCGCCGATGTTCACGGCGACCGGGGTGCCCGCCCGGCCCCGCAGCCACAGCAGGTCGACCAGGCTGACCAGCGGCGCGCCCTGGCCGCCCGCGGCGACGTCGCGCGGCCGGAAGTCGGCGACGACGGGCAGTCCGGTCGCCTCCGCGATCCAGGCGGGCTGCCCGAGCTGCAAGGTGCCGCGCACCCGGCCGCCGTCC
This sequence comes from Streptomyces sp. NPDC058964, assembly GCF_042741275.1. Classification (NCBI taxonomy): domain Bacteria; kingdom Bacillati; phylum Actinomycetota; class Actinomycetes; order Kitasatosporales; family Streptomycetaceae; genus Streptomyces; species Streptomyces sp. NPDC058964. Next base: position 6,908 of record NZ_JBHYKH010000376.1, on the reverse strand, counting down.
ACCCAGTGGAACACCGTCTGCCCGTGCGAGGCCACCAACTCGGCCCGCCCGCCGCACAGTTCTCGGTCGGCCCGGACGGCCGCCGCGGCGAACGCCTGCCCGATCCCGGTGTCGAGCCGGCACACCTCTTCGAGCGGGACGGCCGCAGGCGGCAGCGCCGCCGCGAGGGACTCCCGCAGCGCGCCGTCGTACGGCTCGCTCACCATTCCGAGCGGCTTCAGGACGAGGGCGTCACCGTCGAGGCGCAGCGCCGCGGCCGCCGCGTCGACGGCGTCGTACGACGTCCCGGACATCAGACCGATCACCAGCACCTGGTCCAGCCACCTTCCCGGCCGGGCGGGCCAGGAGCGCGAGCGCGCTCACCGCACACGCCACCGCCGCGTAGTACGCGGGCACGTCCACGTTCCCCGTACGCTTCACCGTCTCCGTGATGATGAGCCCCGCACACCCCGAGAACACGGCATTGGACAGCGCGTAGGCGAGTCCGAGGCCCGTACAGCGCACGCGTGTCGGGAACATCTCGGCGAGCAGCGCCGGCCCCGGTCCGGCCATGAGCCCCACGACGGCGCCCGCGGCGCACACGGCGGCGCCCTTCACGGTGCCCGGGGCCGCGCCGTTCTGCAGGAGGCCGAACAGCGGCACCGCCAGCGCCACCACCAGCAGCGCCCCCGTCAGCATCACCGGCCGGCGCCCGACGCGGTCGCTGAGCAGCCCCGCCGGGACGATCGTCGCCGCGAAGCCCAGGTTGGCCAGGACCGTCGCGATCAGGGCCTCCCGGAAGCCGGTGTGCAGCGCGGTCTGCAGATACGAGGGCAGTACGACGAGGAAGGTGTACCCGGCCGCCGACCAGCCCATCACCCGCCCGGCCCCCAGCGCGACGGCCGCCAGGACCTCGCGCCGGGGCGGATCCTGCGCGGGCCCCTCCCGCCGGGTGAACGGCGGCGTCTCGTCCAGCCGAACCCGCAGCCACAGCGCCCCCAGTCCCATCGGCAGCGCGAGCAGGAACGGCAACCGCCAGCCCCAGTCCCGCAGCTGATCCTCTGTCAGCACGCCGGCCAGCCCGGCCGCCGCACCCGCCCCGCCCAGCAGCCCGAGCGCCACGGTGAACGACTGCCAGGCCCCGTACAGACCACGCCGGCCCGGCGGGGCGAACTCGGTCATCACCGAGACCGCGCCGCCGAACTCGCCGCCCGCCGAGAGCCCTTGAACGGCCCTCAGCAACGTGAGCAGGCACGGGGCCAGGGCGCCGGCCGTGTCGTACGTCGGCAACACGCCGATCAGCGTCGTCGCCCCGGTCATCAGGGCGATCACCAGGATGAGCACCGGCCGCCGCCCTATCCTGTCGCCCAGCCGGCCGAACAGGGCCGCGCCGACCGGCCGGAAGAAGAACGCCAGTGCGAAGGAGGCGTACGCCTTCACCAGCCCCTCGACCGCGCCGCCGCCCTCCGGCGTGAAGAACCGCTGCGCGACGACCGTCGCGAAGTAGCCGTAGACACCGAACTCGTACCACTCGATGAAATTGCCGACCGAGCCCGCGGCCAGCGCCCGTACGGAGGACGCCCGCGCCGCGTTCCGGCGATCTTCGAAAATCAGCTTCATCCCAGAGCCTGTTGACTGTCCGTCGAATACACAGCGGCTGGTCCGGACCGGTTCACGACGTCCGCGCGCGCCCGGTTCACCCATCAAGGCAACTCATGCCCGGACCGGCCTCCACCCAGCCAATCCGACGGCTACGCTCGTGGTCTGTACGTCGTTCGGGCGACATTGGGGAGGTAGCGGGATGACGGAGGTACGGCCCCCTGCGGCCGCTTCGGCTTCCCTGTGGGAGCGCGACGCGGAAATCGCCGCCGTGACGCAGGCGCTCGACGACCTGTGCGCGGACCGCTCGTCCTCCGGGAACCTGCTCGTGTTCCGGGGCGAGGCGGGACTCGGCAAGACGGCACTCCTCGGCGAGATCCGGCGCATCGCCGAGCGGCGCGGCTGTGTCGTGTGGTCCACCCGCGGCGGCGAGACGCTGAAGGCCGTCCCCTTCAACGTGGTGCGGCAACTGCTGCAGCCGGCGCTCGTCTCGCTGATGCCCGAGGAGGCCCGCGAGTACCTCGGCGACTGGTACGACGTCGCGGGGCCCGCGCTCGGCATAGCCGACCCCGGTGACCGGCAGGCGGACCCGCAGGGCGTGTGCGACGGCCTGGTCGCCGCCGTACGCAGGCTCGCCAAGCGGGAGTGGCCGCTGGTGCTGCTGATCGACGACGCGCACTGGGCCGACCAGGAGACCCTGCGCTGGCTCGCCGCGTTCGCCGAACGGCTCGACGACCTGTCCGTCCTCGTCGTGGTGGCCCGCCGCCCCGGCGAGGTGAGCGGCGACTGCGCCCGCCACCTGGACGCGGTCGCCGCCGCCGCGGGCCGCCCCGTCACCACCCTGAGCGCCCTCACCCCGGACGCCACCGCCGGACTCACCCGGGCCAGCCTCGGCCGGCACGCCGACGCCCCGTTCTGCCGCGAGGTGTGGGCCGTCACCGGAGGAAACCCGTACGAGACCGTGGAACTCCTGGCCAAGGTGCAGGACAGCGAGTTCGAACCGGTCGAGGCCCACGCCGGGGAGCTGCGCCCCCTGAACCGCTCCGCCCGGGGCGGCGGACTCGTCGCCCGTCTGGAGGGCCTCGGCATCGACGCCACCCGGTTCGCCTGGGCCGCCGCCATCCTCGGCGCCGGTATCACGGTGGACCTGGTCGCCCAGCTCGCCACCATGCGCATGGACGACGCGGAGCGCTGCGCCGAACTGCTGTGCAACGCCCGTATCCTCACCGAACCCGACCCGGCCGCCTCCCAGCCCGACGACGGCGACCTGGAGTTCGTCCACCCGCTGATCGCCACCGCCGTCTACAACTCCATCCCCGAGGCCCTGTGCACCGCCATGCACGGCATCGCCGCCCAGGTCGTCACCGATTCCGGGCGCGGTGCCGCCGCGGCCTCCCGGCACCTCCTGCAGGTGCACCCGGACGACGACGAGGAACTCGTCGAGCAGCTCCGCGACGCGGCCAGGGAACACCTCGCGGTCGGCGCCCCGGACGCGGCCCGCCGCTGCCTGGAGCGCGCCCTGCTCGAACCGCCCGTCCCCGAGGTCCACGCGCGCGTGCTCTACGAACTGGGCTGCGCCACGCTCCTGACCGCGCCCGCCACCACCATCGACCATCTGCAGACCGCGCTCGGCATGCCCGGCCTCGACGGCGGCGAACGCGTCGACGCCGTCTTCCGCCTCTCCCAGGCACTGCTCCACAACAACCAGCTGGAGGAGGCGGTCCGCACCGTCGAGGCCGAGGCGGCCCGCCACGAACCCGGACCGGCCCAGATGCGTCTGCAGGCCGTGCAGTACATGTGGGAGGGCATCCACGCGGGCGAGGCGAACTCCGCCGGACGCTCGGAACGCCTCGCCGAACTCGCCCGGATGTGCACGGGCCGGGACAACTCCGAGCGCGCGCTGCTGATCCTGCGCGGCTTCGACGCAACGGCCCACGGCGAGAGCGCGGAGGAGGTCGTCGAGCTGTGCGACCGGGCGCTCGTCAACGGCCGCCTGGCACCCGGGCTCGGCTGGACCGACACCGAGTGGGGCATCGAACTCCTGCTGATGCTGGCCAACGCGTACGCCTACGCGGACCGCCTCGACCGGGCGGACGCCCTGTACACCGAAGCCCTGCGCACCTACGAGACCGCGCGCTGGAGCGGCGGCCATCTCGCACTGGCCCACGCGTACGTGGGCTTCGGACACCGCAGGCGGGGCCGGCTCAGGGAGGCGGAGGCGTCCCTGAGAGAGTCGCTGCGGCTCGCCGAGCGCGTCGGCCGCGGCCTGCCCCTGTACTGGACCGCCACCTGCAACCTCATCGACACGCTGCTCGCCCGCGGACAGGTCGCGGAGGCCTGGGCGATCTCCGAGCAGTACGGGTTCGCACCGCCGTACCCGACCACGATCGTGCTGCCCGACCCCCGCTCCGTGCGCGGCCGGCTGCTTCTCGCGGCCGGCCGTACCGACGAGGGCATCAACGAACTGGAGGCCGCCGGGAAGGCGGCGGCCGTCCGCGGGCATCACAACCCGGTCATGGTTCCCTGGGCGGTCGACCTGGCCCGGGCCCTCGCCACGAGGGACCCGTCCCGCGCGGTCCAGCTCGCCACCGAGGCACGCCGCCAGGCCGAGCGGTTCGGCACGGACACCGCCATCGGCGAGGCCCTGCGCTGCGCGTCCCACCTGGAGACCGGGCAGCGCGCCGTGCGTCTCGCCGCGCAGGCCGTCGCCTATCTGGAGGCCTCGCCCTGCCAGTACGAACACGCGGCCGCCCGTGTCGAGTACGGCATCGCGGCCCGCTCGGTCGCCGAGCTCAACCGGGGCCTCTCACTGGCGAAGTCGTGCGGTGCGGACGGACTGGTGGCGCAGGCGAGGGAGGTGCTGGAGACGGGCCGCGGACTGCGCTGACTACATCGCCGGCAGCTGGTCGGTGACCGCCCGCAGCCGCTTGCGCACCTCGGGGTCGTACGTCGCCTCGTGCGCCCGCGCCGGCCGCGTGCCGTCGAAGTAGCCGCCCGAGCCCAGGTCCCGGGTGGCCAGCGCCAGCACTCCCGGCGCACCGTCCGCGACCGTGTTCCACGGAGTGATCCCGCCCTCACGGACCATGGCCGTGTCCATGTAGGCGGCCGGGTGCAGCACGTTGACCGAGACGCCGCTGCCCGCCAGCTCCTCGGCCAGCGAGAACGTGTGCGCGGCGAGGGCGAACTTGCTGCGGCAGTAGGCCGACACGCCGCTGTAGCCGCGGGTGAATTCGGGATCGGCGAAGTCGGGCGCCTCCCGGCCGAGCCGACGTTGACGATCCGGGACGGCGTGTTCGCGCGCAGCACCGGCAGCAGTGCCCGGGTCAGCGCGACCGGGGCGAGGTAGTTCACCGCGAGTCGCAGCGCGTGCCCGTCGGCGCTCAGCTCACGGCCGGAGCCGCGCGGGCCGCTGCCCACCCCGGCGTTGTTGATCAGCACATCGAGGCCGGGGTGCGCCGCGGCGACCCGTGCGCCCAGTTCACGCACCCGCGCCAGCGAGGCCAGGTCCGCGACGAACCCCTCGGCCTCGCCCTCGGCGCGCAGCTCGTCGACGAGCCGCCCGGTCCGTCCCGGATCACGGCCGTGGGCGAGGACGACATGGCCGGAGCGGACCAGCTCGAAGGCGACGTAGCGGCCCAGCCCGGAGGTGGCACCGGTGATCAGAACAGTGGACATGCCTCCAGCCCAGGCACGGCCCGGCGGCCGTTTCCTGGTGCCGGTGAAGCTACGACCAGCAGGGTCACCCTCCGGCGCCCACTACGACCAGCAGGGTCACCCTCCGGCGCCCTCCTCCTCGGCGAGCACCCGCTGGGCGGTCGCGAACGCCGAACTGGCCGCCGGGACCCCGCAGTAGACCGTGGTCCGCAGCAGCACCGCGCCGATCTCCTGCGCGGTGACCCGTTGCGCCGGGCGGCCCGCACATGCATCGCGAGCCCCTCGTGGTGGCCGTGCGCCACCAGCGCGGTCAGCGTGATCAGGCTGCGCTCGCGGCGCGAGAGAGTGGGATCCGTCCAGATCTCGCCCCACGCGTACCGCGAGACGAAGTCCTGGAAGCGGGCGGTGAACGGCGTCTGGCGGGCCTGCGTCCGGTCGACGTGCGCGTCGCCGAGCACCTCCCGGCGCTCCGCCATCCCCCTCCGGGCGCCGCCGCCGAGCTGCGCCCGCAGTGCGGTCAGCACGGCCTCCGGGCACCGCGGGCGCCAGGTGGGAGGCCCCGGGGATCTCCACGAGCGCGGCACCGCTTCCTGCTGCGGCTCACCGACGACGGGCTGCGCACCCACCGCAAGCCGACGGTGCGCACCGCCCGGATGAACCAGGTCTTCCCGGCCCCGCTCTCCGCCGAGGAGCAGACCCTGTTCTTCGAACTCATCCGCCGGGTCTCGGACGCCGCGGAGGGGTTGCGCAACCCGGCGGAACCCCTCGCAGCGCACCCCTGATCAGGCCTTGGCGGGTGCGAACACCACCCACACCTGGCCCTTGGCGAAGTTGACCGGCGCTCCGTCCGCGGAGGTGAACTCCGTGCCGCCGGGCGCGGCCCCGCGGGTCCAGGTGGCGTCGAAGGCGCGCCCGTCCCGCAGCACCTCGGCCTTCCCCGAGCCGACCGTCTCCGTGTAGGGCGTGTTGTTGCCGAGCACGTCGTGGTACGCCGACTCGCGCACCGTCACGTACTGCACGACGACCGTGGCGGGAGCCACCGGCTGCCCGTCCGCGGTCTCGGCGGGGGTGCCATCCATCGCGACCAGCCAGCGGTGCCGGTCGGCGGACCAGGTGAAGGTGAAGCGGGCCGAGGGGTAGCGGACGGTGCGCGTGGTCTCGGTCCGGCCGCCCGTGGGTGCCGCGCCGTAGTGGAAGCCGGTGGTCAGCGCCGCCGCTCCCGGGGCCGAGGCAATCAACCGGTGCGGATGCAGATACAGGTTGTGCGGCGCCTGTCTCTCGGTGCCGCGGGAGAACGCGTCGGCGTTCTCGTCCGGTGTCTGCGGCCGCAGCGGCGCCTTGTCGATCAGCGGCAGGAGTTTGTGCTGCGCACCCGAGAAGGCGAGCACCGGCCGGTCGAACTGGCGCAGCAGCTCCAGGTCGGATTCGCGGGCGCTGCGCACCGGCCCGACGACCTGCGGCAGCTTCGACGCGTACACCGCCATCAGCCGGCTCAGCCCGCCCTCGACCTGCTCCGCGTACACGACGTCCGCCGAGTCCAGCCCGGCCTGCGGGCGGGCCGCGGGCACGTTGTCGATCTTCACGGCGAGCACGGGAGCGGTGACGGCGCTCCGGCTCGGTGTCGCCGACGGCACCGGCGAGGCCGGCCGCGTCTCCCTGCCGCGGCCGTCGTCGAC
>NZ_JBHYKH010000375.1:0-8948 GCF_042741275.1 Streptomyces sp. NPDC058964 | reverse complement strand
GGGTGGGGTCGGCTCCGGCTTCGAGGGCTGCCCGGTAGCGGGCGAGTCGTCGCGCGCAGTCCCTGATCGCTCGGCGTGCCTGGGCCTGCTCGGGTGCGTGAGTCTCTGCGGTGCTTGCCGCGGCGCTTGCATGGGGCGATCGCATCGATGGTGGCGGTGAGCCGCCTGGGGGCGAAGGCCCGGGCGATCCACTGGTCCAGGGTCCGGCAGGCGATCTCTTCGCGCAGAGTGACGGTGCGCGGGTGGGTGAGATCGGGGTAGAGGGCTTGTTCCCGGTCCTGGAATTCGCAGCGGTAGTGGACGCGATTGCGGATGGTGGCGGGCTGCATCCTGCGCCCGCACAGGCTGCATCGGGCCCGCCCGCGCAGGGCGGGGGCGTCCGCCTTGCTTTCCGGCTCGTTCCTGCCGTTCCTGGTTGCGGGCACGCTGTCTGCGGAGGGTCTGGCCGGTGTCGGACCGGCTCAGGCTGGTGATCGCTTCGTGGGCGGGTTGGTTGGAGCGGATCCACTCCTCGGCGGGGCTGTGGGTCATGCTGGTGCGGTGGCCGAGGGTGACGTCGTCGGCGTAGGGAGATCTCCGCCCGCCGCCTGGACACCGCCTGCCCGCCCGTTGTCGTCACCGCCGATGTCCGCGAGACGGTGGGTGTACGGGAGCTGCCGATACTGCTGGGGGCGACCAGCGCCCCTGTTGTCGACTCCGTCTCGGTAACTTCTGCGCGTCTGCGTATCGTGGTCGTCGCGTTGGTGCTGTCCGTTGTCGCCGGTGGCCGCTGGTTGACCAGACTGAGCACCGGTGACGCAGGCAATGGCGACGACTGTGCCTACCGTGGCCCGCAGCCCGCAGCCCGCAGCCCGCAGCCCGCAACTCACCAGAGCGCTGTGTCGCTGGAGGAGCGGCAGGCACAGACCAAAGGCCGGGCGAAGTCGGCCAAGTCGCATGCGCCGCCGACGGCGAAGAGCAGGCCGGCCACCCCTGCGCAGGTGGCTCTGCTGAAGCGAAACCAGCGCGTATTGCACGCAGCGGGCCCCAAGCCCGAGGGTTTTTCACCCCCTGCTGATGGCGCGGTGAGCCAGGCGTCGTTCACCGCCGTCGTTCACCGCACGAACGGTGGTTGCGGCTGCGGCGTCGTACTCCAGTGGCGCCCTGTACCAGGTGACGACTGATCCGTTTGGGAACGCGGCTGCGCAGCAAGGCGGTTGGCCGCAAAGGCTGGGCAACCACATCGGTGCGGCGGTTCCGGGTGCGCCGCCGCAGTTGTCTGCGGCGATCTGTCAGGCTGGTGGCGCGGACACCGAGGTGCATCCCGTCGAGGTGCGCTGGAAGCCGGACACGTACGGCGGTCGGCCGAACAGCGATGTCGTACAGGGCCGGGACACGGTGAACCCTTGTGGTCACGCCGCCGGCCGCCCACGTGGCTTCTCAGCCCTCCTCCGAGGTGTTGAGGAGGGCCAGACCGAGGGGGGTGAGGCTGTGCAGCATGGAGTTCCGGTGGCGCAGGGAGCGGATCAGTCCGGCCTCGCGAAGAACGGTGGCGTGTTCGCTGGCGCTCGCGGGGGCGATCCCTGCACGAGCGGCCAGTTCCTTGGTCGAACACCCTTGGTGCTCTGCGATGGTGGTGAGCACCGTGGTGCGCGTGCGGCCCAGAAGCGTCGACGCACCGATGGGGCGCGCCTGGCCGGGCACGGACGCAGGGATGGTGAGCTCACCGGGGCGACCGTCCTGGCAGGCGGGGTAGCTCACGGAGACGGGCGGGCCGTCGGTGACGATGGCGCGCGTGCAGAACATCGACGGGATGAGCAGGAAGCCCTCCCCGTCCAAGTGAAGATCCCGATCGGCTCCGTTGGCCATCCGGACTTCCAGAACCGGCGGGTTCCACCGCATCCACTGCGGGTTGGCCTGGGTCAGCAGCTGCTCGACACCGCCGGCGAGCAGTTGCTGCAGGCGCAGCGCCCGATCGGCCTGCAGGTATGCGGTGAAGCGGGCCAAGTGCGGAGCGAGCAGGGATGTGTGGAGATCGCCGAGCCCCGTGCAGAGCTCGGCGAACAAAGAGACATCGTCCGCCAGGCGACGGGTCCACGCGGGCAGCGAAGGACGACGCCGCGCCGTCTCCAGCAGGTTCGTCCTGATGTGTTCGCGAGGCGTGCTGCGCACCTGTTCCAGAAGCTCTTCGACACCGCCCGCTCTGGCCGGGCTGAGGAAGTCTGGCGAACATCCCACAGCAGGCAGGAGGGCCAGAGCCATGCGGGCCCGGGCGGACAGCTGCGCGCGAGCACGGTGGCGCCAGGCATCGAGCCTGGCGGGCTGGCTGCGGCTCTGCAGGGCTCGCGCCGCAAGTTCCAGCTCGTGCAGCGGCATCGGCGCTTCGGCTACACGTGTCCGGGCCAGATCCTGAACCGTGAAGTGTATGCGGTAGACCATGACAGCCTGGAGTGGTCCTTCCGGAATGTCGTTCTTCGGGCCAGGCCGAATCACATCGAGATCGAATCGATCAAAGGCGAGACTGGGCCCACCAGCCAGCCGACATGGTAAATGGCCCGAACGGGTGCATGTGAAGGCACGGTGTGATGCCCCAGGCCCGACGCGGCACGCACACACCCTCGACATGTTCCCGTCGTTTCGAGAGGGGGGTGCTTGCGTGGACGGCCGAACACCTCATCACCCGAACGGCAGCGGCCGTTGACGAGTTAGTCCCACCCCCGCCCCCGTATGCCACCACCGCCGGACACGGGCACGCGAACCAGGTGGGGCCGTGCGGCGATCCACGTCGTGGGCGCTGGGGCCGCCGACGAAGCGGCTTCGACAGCTTTCGGCAACCAACTGGCTGGTTCTGTCGGGCGACAGGCCACCGGCCGTGCGGGCTTCACGGAATGTGATCACGTGCGGTCGAAGGCCGTTCAAGGAGAAAAAGCGCAGCGAAAAGCTGCTTGAACATCCTCTCCTCATGCCCACAGGCATGTGGAAAGACTCGTTCAACGAGAGGATCCCGTGAAGTCCACGTCCAAGAGACCTGCGTTCGGCGCGGCCGTGGGGCTCAGCATGCTGCTGGTGGCGGCCACTGCGCCGGCGTCCCAGGCGCTCGCAGGCTCCACCAGTACGGCGCCGCCCCCGGCATCACACCCCAGATCGCCTCTTACCTCCACCCCGGACACCAACGGCTCCCGGCCCGCCGCCGTGCAGCGGTGGATCCCGCTGATCACCGGCGACAGCATCCTGGTCAACGGCAAGGGCGACGTCCTCTCGGTGCGTTGCGCCAAGGGCCGGGAGAACATACACATCCAGGTCGAGACCGTCGGCGGCCACACCTACGCCATACCTGACGACGCGCGGAAACTGGTCGAGAGCGGTCACCTGGACCGGCAGCTGTTCGACATGACCACGCAGAGCACGCCCGCCTACGCCCAGCGCCAGGACCTGCGGCTCATCGTCATGTACAAGGGGGCACACCCGACGGCCAGGACGGCGCTGCGCTCCACTGCCGGCACCGCCGTACAGCACACGCTGACCAGCATTAACGCCGACGCCATCAGCGCTCCTGCGAACGGCACTTCCAACCTGTGGTCCGCCCTCACCGACGGAAGCGCCCACACCACCAGCCGCACGGCAGCGTCCGGCATCGCGTCGGTGTGGCTCGACGCCGTCGTCCAGGCCTCGCTGGACAAGAGCGTGCCGCAGATCGGCGGCCCCGAGGCCTGGGCGGCCGGTTACGACGGCACCGGCACACGTATCGCCGTGCTGGACACCGGCATCGACACCACCCACCCCGACCTGGCCGGGAAGGTCGTCGAGGAGCACAACTTCTCCAATTCGCCGACCACGGACGACCTGTTCGGCCACGGCACGCATGTCGCGTCCATCGCGGCGGGCACCGGCGCCAAGTCAGACGGCAAGTACAAGGGTGTGGCACCGGGCGCCCAACTCCTCGACGGCAAGGTGCTCAACGACACCGGCCAGGGTGGCATGTCCGGGATCATCGCGGGCATGGAGTGGGCCGCGGCCGAGAAGGCGGACGTCGCCAACCTCAGTCTGGGCGCCTACGACTCCCCGGAGACCGACCCGATGGAGGAGGCGGTCAACAGGCTGTCGGCCGAGAGCAAGACCCTCTTCGTCGTGGCGGCCGGCAACAACGGCGAGCAGGGAGCCGGAACGATCAGCACGCCCGGCAGCGCCGACGCCGCGCTCACCGTCGGCGCGGTCGACAAGCAGGACGTCCTGGCCCCGTTCTCAAGCACCGGCCCGCGCGTGGGTGACGGCGCGATCAAGCCCGACCTCACGGCGCCCGGTGTGAACATCGGGGCCGCGGCCGCGCACGACAGCTACATGGCCAGGGTCGCTCCCGCGGTCGCGGACGGCTACATCTCCCTCAGCGGCACCTCCATGGCGACCCCGCACGTCTCGGGCGCCGCCGCCATCCTCGCCGAGCAGCACCCCGACTGGACCGGCGACGAGATCAAGCAGGCGCTGGTCGCGTCGACCACGCCCGGCGCGTACGCGGCGGACCAGCAGGGCTCCGGCCGGGTCGACCTGCGCAAGGCCATCAAGCAGACCGTCTTCACCCGGGAGACCTCGCTCTCCTTCGGTCTCGCCCAGTGGCCGCACACCGACGACCAGCCGATCACCAAGGACCTCACGTACCGCAACGTGGGTGACACCCCGGTCACCCTGAAGCTGACCGCGGACGGCACCGCGCCCGACGGAAGCGCCGCGCCCAGCGGGATGTTCACCGCCGACGACCAGGTCACCGTTCCCGCGCACGGCGAGGCGACCGTGAAGGTCTCCGCCGACACCCGGCTCGGCGGCGACACCGCGGGCCGCTTCACCGGGCGCATCACCGCCTCCGGTGACGGGCAGACCGTCGGCACCACGCTGGCCGTGGAGCGCGAGTCGGAGATGTACACCGTCACGGTGAAGCCCCTGGATCGTGAGGGCAATCCCGTCCCCGCCGCCTCCTGGGACGCCACTCTGGCCGGCCTGTCCGGTCCCCTCAAGGGAGCCGCCTCGTACCTGGCCGGAGACACGTACTCGGTGCGCGTTCCCAAGGGCCGGTACTTCCTCAACGCATCGCTCCGTGTGGATCCGACCGGTTCGTACGGCCAGGGGGAGGACTGGTTCAACCAGCCCAACCTCGACGTCACCAAGGACACCACGGTGACGCTGGACGCGCGCACCACCAAGCCCGTCGAGGTCACCGTGCCGGACCGGGCCGCTCGGCAGACCTTCGGCTACGTCCGCGCAGGCGTCGACCAGACGGACTGGCTGGGCCCGTCGTTCCTTGCCTTCTTCGACCCCGGCAAGGAGCTGCGCACCGCGCACGTCGGCCCCGGCGTGGCTTCCGGGGACACGTTGAACCAGCGCATCGAGGCCACCTTCTCCACCGGCGCCCAGGGACACGACGACTACGACGTGGCGTATCAGCCGAAGGGCGACCGATACGTCAGCGGATTCTCCGCCCACCCCCGTTCCGGTGACTTCGCCGACGTCCGGACGGAATTGGGCGCGCCCGGAAAGAACAAGACCGGTTTCCTCTCGCTGGGCACGGTGGGCGGTGGCGGCTCGACCGTCGAGCGTTCCCTCCCCTCCACCATCACCCTGCACCTGCTGTCGCAGGACAACACGCGGTGGCTGACTTTGCACCAGAAGGGAGCCGACGGCCGGGGCGACACCGTCTACGACGCGCCCAGCGCCATCTTCAAGCCGGGTCACTCCTACCGCCGCGTGCTGAACGTAGGTGTCTTCGGACCCGACCTGCCGGAAGGCGCCGGGCTGACCCGGAGCGGCAACGTGATGGGAGGGAGCCTGCCTCTGTTCTCGGACAGGGCCGGCAACGCCAGCAGGAATCAGACGCGGGTGGACAGCGCGAGCACCAGTCTCTACCGCAACGGCGAACTGGTGCGCTGGAGCCCCAACCCGATGGACTTCTTCTATGCCGCGGACAACGGCGAGCGAGCCGACTACCGTCTGAGCGTCTCGGTCGAGCGCAGCACCGAGGCCGACGTCTCCAGCAGCCTGAACGCGGACTGGACGTTCTCCTCCGAGTACGCCCCGCAGGCCACCGACCTGCCCATATCGGTCGTTCGCTTCACTCCCGAGCTGTCCCTCGAAAGCACCGGCAAGGCGCGGGCGAGGGTACAGGTCCCGGTCACCGTGAAGGGGGCCGCAGCGGGCAGGAACCTGAAGTCCCTGAAGGTGTGGGTCTCCTACGACAAGGGCGCCGACTGGGAGACGGTGACCGTGCGCGACGGCCGGGTGCAGGTCACCAACCCCGAGGCGGGCGGCAGTGTCTCGTTCAGGACCGAGGCCGTCGACCGGCAGGGCAACACGGTCAGCGAGACCATCGTCAACGCCTACCTGACGAAGTAGGTGTGACCTCCCGGACCCCGATGCCCGCAATGCCTCCCTGCAGGACCGGGACGCGCGAGCCACGGGGGCGGTCGACGCCCGAAGGACACCCCGAGTCGACCGCAGGGCCCCTGCCACACGGCGGATTCCAGGGGCCCTTCTCCTTACGCCTCACCCGGCGTGGTCCGTGCGAGAGTTCACGCTCCTCGGGTCCAAGTTCCGGCCGCGAGGACCCATGGACAAACACGGGGTCACGTACGGTTCCGTGGGAGCCCGGGGGTGAGATTCCCCGGGGCGCCCCGACTATGAGGACGTGAGTTCCGGCCGGGCGGAATGCGCCCGGAGGGTCGAGAGCGCCGCCACGCCGGCCGTTGGGTGCAGCGCTTCCCCCGCGGCGCCGCTGCGCTTGCCGGAAACCTCATCTGCCCTGCTCAGGCGGCATGTTGGTACGCGTGGAGGAGGCCGCCGAGTCGTTGGCGTCGTTGTATGTCCAGGTGGGTGATCTGCTGGGGATCGGTGATCGGCATCGGCAAGGCGTGCAGCGGGCGGGCGTTGGCGACGCCCTGATGGGGCCGGTGGGAGTTGGATGCGGCACCGCGACGACCACAACCACACGAAGACCGAGCTCTGCGTCCGGAGGTGAGTCGCCGAGGCCGTCTCCCGGCATCCCGAACGGCCGGCAACGGGGACGCCCGCACCGCCCCCGCCTTTCGTCGGCGGACTGTCTCGTTCTTGGACGGGGGACATCGACACCCGCTCACGGCTCTCGGCCGCGGCGGGTGTTTTCGCTGCTCTCCGTGTCTCCCGGCGTCCTTCGGTATCGCTCCCTCGACGGTGCCGTGCGCCGACGCCCCCGGCACCGTCGAGACGAGGGCACAGCGAATTCCGCTCAGCTGTCGAAGTCGACGGTCAGGGTGTCGGAGACGGGGTAGGTCTGGCAGGTCAGCACGTACCCCGCGTCCACCTCGGCCGGCTCCAGCGCGTAGTTGCGGCGCATGTCGGCCTTGCCCTCGGTGATGTGGGCACGGCAGGTGCCGCACACGCCGCCCTTGCAGGCGAAGGGCAGGTCCGGTCGGATCCGGGCCGCGGAGTCGAGGATGGCGACCTCACGGGAGAGCGCGGACGTGGTGGAGCGGCCGTCCAGGACGACGGTGACCTGGCTGACCGGTCCGTCGGCGCGGGGCTCCTCGTGGCGTACGGTCGCCACGGGCTCGTCGCCCGCGAAGAACAGCTCCTGGTGGATCCGCTCGTCCGGCACACCGAGACCGGCCAGCACCCGCTGGGCATCGAGGACCATGCCGTGCGGGCCGCACAGCCACCAGTGGTCGGCGTCGGAGATGTCGACCAGGCCGTCGATGAGCGCGGCGAGCCGGTCGGCGTCCAGGCGGCCGGTCAGCAGCTCGGCCTCGCGCGGTTCGCGGGACAGCACGTGCGCGAGCTGGAATCGGGCGGGGTACAGGTCCTTCAGGTCGGCCAGTTCGTCGGCGAACATCACGGAGTCGGTGCGGCGGTTGCCGTAGAAGAGGGTGACCCGGGAGCGGTCGTCGGCGGCGAGGACAGACTCGGCGATGGAGCGCATCGGCGTGATGCCCGAGCCGGCCGCGACGAGCACGTGGTGTCCCGGCGTGGTCAGGTCGGGGGTGAAGGCGCCGACCGGGCCCATCACCTCGACGGTGTCACCCGGCTCGACCTCGTTCACCAGCCAGGAGGAGAACAGGCCGCCGGGGACCACCCGCACGCCGATCCGGGGCCGGGAACCCACCGGGGAGCAGATCGAGTACGAGCGCCGCTCGTCCCGTCCGTCCACCTGACGGCGGAGCGTGAGCGACTGGCCGGGCTCGAAGGCGAACTCCTGCCTCAGCTCGTCGGGGATGTCGAAGCTCACCGCGACCGCGTCCTCGCACAGCCGCTCCACCGCCGCCACCCGCAGGGTGTGGAAGGCCGGACGGCGGCGCGTGCGCCGCACCGTCGCGGGAGCCGGGTCGGTGGGGGCCGCGCCGGTGGGGGCCAACAGGTCCTCCATCAGATCTCCTTGACGTACTCGAACGGTTCGCGGCAGGCGCGGCAGCGCCACAGTGCCTTGCAGGACGTGGCGCCGAAACGGGAGGTCTCCTCCGTGTCCGTCGCGCCGCAGCGCGGGCACGGCACCACGTGCCGGGTGGCGGACAGGACCAGCGGCACGGGCCCCGGGGCGGGGCGCGGGGCTGGTCCCGGGGGAGCGATGCCGTGTTCGGCGAGCTTGCGGCGGCCCTCCGGGGTGATCCAGTCGGTGGTCCACGGCGGGTCCAGGACCGTGCGCACCTCCACGTGCCGGTAGCCGGCGTCCTTCAGGCGCGCGGCCACCCCCGCCCGCATCTCCGACATGGCCGGGCAGCCGGTGTAGGTCGGCGTGAGGTCGGCGACGACCGTGCCCTCGGGGGTCATCGTCACCTCGCGCAGGACACCGAGGTCGGCGAGGGTGAGCATGGGCAGCTCCGGGTCGGGCACCTGTTCGGCGACGCGCCGGGCGCGCCCGGCGTCGGCGGTGGTGTCGGTGTCGGTGAGGACGGTCACCCTGTCGGCTCCGGGTGGGCGCGGGCCACGCGCTGGCGCTCCGCCCGCACCGGGGGGCG
>NZ_JBHYKH010000374.1:0-9017 GCF_042741275.1 Streptomyces sp. NPDC058964 | reverse complement strand
GCCCTGGACCCTGCGGCGGGCCCGGCTGGCGAGCTGCCGGGTCGCGGCGGAGGTGCGTTCCACGATCGGCGCGATGTCGTCGAACGGCACCGCGAACATGTCGTGCAGGACGAACGCCAGCCGCTCGGCGGGCTCCAGCGCCTCCAGGACCACGAGGAGGGCGAGGCCGACCGAGTCGGCCTGGAGCGCCTCCTGTTCGGGGTCGGTCCGCGGCAGCGGCCGGATCACCGGGTCCGGGACGAACGTGTCGTCCATCGGCTCCTCACGGCGGGCGGCGCGCGAGCGCAGCAGGTCCAGGCAGACCCGGCCGACGACGGTGGTCAGCCAGCCGCCGAGGTTCCTGATCTCGTCGGCGTCCGTGCGGCCGAGTCTCAGCCACGCCTCCTGGACCGCGTCCTCGGCCTCCGCGAGGGAGCCGAGCATCCGGTAGGCCACGGCGCGCAGATGTCCGCGGTGCTCCTCGAACCGGTCGGCCAGGACTTCCCTGCCGCTCTTGCCGATGGTGCCGCTCTTGTCGTTCCGGTCGTTCATGGTGTCCCCGTTCGGTCGGCGTGGCCGGCTGGCGGCCGAACAGCTCGAAGGCGACCGCCGGCCGCCGAACCGCTCGCCCGTGACGGCGGCGATGTCGCGGCGCAGGGCGGTGCCGTACTCGACGGCCTCCCTCCCGGCCGCCGGTCCAGGCGGCGCCCGCCGCGGAGCAGCCGTACTCGGTCGCCGGGGCGCGCCACCACGGCGAGGGCGCGCCGCCGGCGGTCGGGCACGGGCTGGAGCCGAGTGGTCGTCGGCTCGGTCATGGGCGCAGACTATGCCGCCGATCCGGCCCCGCAACCGCTTTTACGTTTCGCCCGGTTGTCACGCCTCGTCGCGGGTCAGCGCGAGCAGCCGGTCGAGAACGCGGGGCGCGCCCGCCCGCAGTCCGTCGTGCTCGAACTCGTCGGTGACCCAGGTGCGCAGGCCGCGGATCGCGCGGGCGGTCCGCAGGGAGTGCTCGGTGTCGACGTACATGTCGTCGTGGTAGACGGCCGCCGCCACCGGGACCTCGTTGACGGCGAGGCGGGCCGGGTCGTACAGGGGCTGCCAGTCGGTGCGGGCGGCGAGCAGCCCGGCGGTGTCGCGCAGGGGGCGCAGGGCGGGGTCGGTCTCGAACATCCAGGGGTGGATGGTCTCGCCGGTGAACAGGACCGGCGCGTCGCCGGCGAGGGCCTTGGCGGCGTCGAACTGCGGGAACTCGGCGCGGATCCGTTCGGCGGCCCAGGACGTGGGGCGGGCGTCCTGGCCGTAGATCGGCTCGTGGAGCAGGGCGAAGAGCGGGTGGTCCGCGTGGGACAGCAGGCCCTGCGCCTCCTCCTGGAAGGCGTCGGACAGCTCGGTGCCGTGCGGGGTGCGGACGAAGGCGTCCTCCAGGAGGTAGTGGAGGCGGTGGCTGCCGTCGCTCGCGCCGAGCATGAGGCCGAGGGACTGGAAGGCCTCGACGGTGAGGCGGTAGCCGTTGGGCAGGACCACGTCGTGGCTCAGGAGGTGGTCGGCGATCCGGCGGGCGCGCTCGACGTCCTGCGGGTAGCGGGCGTAGTGCGCGGCGACCTTGCGCTCGATCCGCGGATAGGCGGCGCGGTAGACGTCGTCGGCGCGGGCGTCCAGGGACGGCAGGCCACCGGTGATCACCGCGCTGCTCAGGCCCTCCGGGGCCAGGGACAGATAGCTGACCGTGCAGAAGCCGCCGAAGCTCTGGCCGAGGACGGTCCAGGGCGCGCCGCCCGTCACCCGGGCGCGGACGATCTCACAGTCGCGGACGATCGAGTCGGCCCGGAAGTGGGTGAGGTAGTCGGCCTGCTCGGCGGGGCCGCCGCGCAGCGGGAGCGTCTGCCGGTTGGCGGGGGCGGAGTGGCCGGTGCCGCGCTGGTCGAGGAGCAGGACGCGGTAGTCCTTCAGGGCGCGGTCGAGCCAGGCCTGCCTGCCGATGAAACGGTTCGCCCCGTAGCCGGGGCCGCCCTGGAGGTAGACCAGCCACGGCAGGTTCTCGTGGGCCTTGTCGCCGGCGACGACCTCACGGGCGTACAGCTCGATCGTCTCGCCCTCCGGGTCGGCGTGATCCAGGGGCACGGTGAAGTGGCGGTCGGTGAGGACGACGCCGGGCTGGCGGTAGCTGAGGCTCAACAGGTCTCCCGGGACGGACGGATGGTCGCGTCCCAGTTCAGCACATGTCCGCCCGCCGTCCGACCCCCGGAATCATGGATTCTTACTGAACGCGCGATCAGCGGGTGCCAAGACTGGAGCGGCGCACCACGAGCTCCGGCTGGAGCACCACCCGCCGGTGCTCGTGCGCGCCGGGCCCGTGCTGCTCCTCCGTCTCCTCCAGGAGCAGCTCCGCCGCGAGGGCTCCCATGGTGACGGCGGGCTGCCGCACCGAGGTGAGCGGGACGGCCGCGGGGGCCCCGTCCGCGAAGGCGGCGGTGCCGCCGGTGGCGCGGGGGTGGGGGCGCGCGCTCCCCCCCGCGCGCCGCGCCCCCCCCCCCGCGCGCGCGCGCGCCCCCCCCCCCCCCCCCCACACATTTTGGCCCAGCCCAGCCCCGTCCTGATTGCCGGGTGCCCCCCCCCACCCCGGCCGCGTACATGGCCTGCAGGACGCCGAGGGCGAGCAGGTCGTTGGCGCAGAAGACGGCGGTCGGGCGGTCGGCGAGGCCGAGCAGGCGGGCGCCCGCGTCCCGCCCGGCGGCCACGTCGAGCCGTTCGGTGGGCAACTCGCGCAGGGCGTCGGGGCCCAGGCCCGCCTCCGCGAGGGCGTTCAGCGCGCCGGTGCGGCGGTCGCGCACCTGGTTCAGTCCGGGCGGACCGCTGACGTACGCGATGGAGCGGTGCCCGGCGTCCACGAGGTGGCGCACGGCCAGGGCGCCGCCCGCCACGTCGTCGACGGAGACCGAGCACTCGGTGGTGCCCTCGGCGACGCGGTCGACCAGCACGAACGGGATGCCGTGCCGGCGGAACGTCTCGATGTTGCGTCCGGTGGCGTCGGCCGGGGTGAGCAGCACACCGCGCACCCGCTGTTCGGCGAAGAGCGACAGGTACTCGGCCTCCTCACCGGCGTTCTGCGCGCTGTTGCAGACCATCACGCCCAGGCCGGCCTGTCGCGCCGCCCGCTCGGCGCCCCGCGCCACGTCGACGAAGAACGGGTTGCCCATGTCGAGGACGAGCAGGCCCATGATCCGGCTGCGGCCCGCGCGCAGCTGGCGCGCGGACTCGCTGCGGACGTAGCCGAGCCGGTCGATCGCGGACAGCACCCGGGCCCGTGTCTCGCTGGCAACGGTGTCCGGACGGTTGATCACGTTCGAGACCGTGCCCACCGACACTCCGGCGACGCGGGCGACGTCCTTGATACCCACCGACTGGGTCATCGGGCGGAGACCTCCAGGTGAACGAGGGCGGCGGGAGGGCCTTCACATTACCGTCACCGCAGCCCAGAACAGACGGTCAGGCAGGGAGTGCGAAATCCACGACATGGAGCGCCGAGGGGGTCGTGCCGTTCGACTTCTCCTGGTACATGAAGGACAGCACACCCTCCGCCGCGACCCGTGTCCCGTCGATGACGACCTCCCCGAAGGCGTTGAGGTCGCCGCCGTCGTACAGCGGCGACCAGTCCGTGTACCCGGAGGACTTCGAGGCGCCGGCGATCCGGCCGCGGGGAAGGATCGCATAGGCGTTGTCGTACCTGTCGAGGACCAGCCCGGTGCGCTGGCTGGAGTTCAGCGGGACGGGGATCTCGGTCTTCCGCCAGGTGCCGGCGGAGTCCTTGCGGAGGTGGAAGGCGCGGCCGTTCGCCGTGCGGTCGCTCACGTAGTCCGTGGTGCGGCGGCCGAAGCGGACGGGAACGTGGCTGATGATCGCGTGGGGCAGGCCGGCGGAGTCGGTGGCCTGGCTCTCCTGGTTCATCAGGCAGTGGTCGGGGCCGAGCGGGTCGACGACCAGGCCGGCGTCGGTGACCGTCACCGTGCCGGTGGTTCCGGTGGTGCCGACGAGCGTGCCGGCGTCGTTGCGCCAGGTGCGGCCGCGGTCGGTGGAGCAGACGTAGCCGGTGTCGTGGTTGGTGATGCCGCCGCCGCTACCCGTCACGGCGGCGCTGCGCTCGCGCCAGGTGAAGAAGGCGTGCAGCCGCCCGTCGACGTCGTAGTCGATGCCGTGCAGATACATGTTGCGGGCCGTGCTGGAGCCGTGCGGGCTGGTGTAGGTGCCGGTGGAGCCGGTCCACTCGCCCAGCTCGGTCCAGGCCGAGCCGTCGTACTCGGCGAGGGCGTTGCGTCCGTCGCCGGAGGTGCCGGCGCGGTAGCTGAGCTGGAGTCGGCCCTCGGGCGTCGCGACGAACTGGGGGTAGGTGAACCTCGGGGTGAGGACGAGCCCGTCGAGGGTCGTCCGCACGGCACCGAAGACGGACGGGGTCCAGGGGGTGGACGCGGGCGCGTCGAGGAGACCGGCAACCGACTTCACGTAGAAGAAGCCGTCGCTGTGCGAGTCCATGGTGATGTGCAGTCGGCCGTCGGCCCCGGAGACGCCCATGGAGATGACGTTGTGGGAGTCGTCGGCCTTGAGCCGGTGGGCGAGGGTGACCGTCGACCATGTGCTCGCGCCGACCGCGCGGCGGGCGATCACCGCGTCACGGGTCGCGGTGTACCAGGCCGCGTACTGGTGGCCCCTGTGGGTCAGCAGCCCGTTCTTCTGGAAGGAGTTGTTGTTGACCAGGCCGTCGTACGACACGAAGTAGACGGCCCGGCTGTCGAGCGTGGTGGTGCCTGTCCTGGTGACCGAGGGTCCGGGGTCCGTTCCCCGGACGGTGCCCGCGGCGGGGGCCGGGGTCACCGTGGCGCCGCGCACGGTGCCGGCGGGCAGGGTGCGTCGTCTCATGGGAGGTGTCTCCGGGTTCAGGCGAGGTGGAACACTTCGGTGAGGGGCTTCATGGCCTCGTCGGGCCGGGCGTCGTCCAGCGACTCGAAGAACGGCGCCATCTCCGCCTGCCAGCGGGCGTTGACGTCGGTGGCCTCCATGTCCGCGACGGCGGCGGCGAAGTCCTCGGTCTCCAGGTAGCCGACCAGCAGGCCGTCCTCCCGCAGGAAGAGCGAGTAGTTGTGCCAGCCGGTCGCCGAGAGCGCCCGGCGCATCTCGGGCCACACCGCGCCATGGCGCTCGCGGTACTCGTCGAGGCGGTCCGCCCTGACCTTCAGCAGGAAGCACACGCGCTGCATCAACGGCCCCGCCTCTCCTAGAAGTCGAACTGGTCGATGTTCTTGGCGTCGAACACGGTCGGCTTGCCCAGGTTGATCACGCCGTCCTTGCCGATGGTGTACGTGGTGCCGCCGGCCTTGAAGGTCTCGCCCTCCTTGCCGGTGATCTGCCCGGACACCAGGGCGACGGCGGTGCGGGCGGCGAGGTCGCCGAGCTTGGCCGGGTCCCACAGCTCGAAGGCGTCGACGGTGCCGTTCTTGACGTACTTGCGCATGTCGTTCGGGGTGCCGAGGCCGGTCAGCTTGACCTCGCCCTTGTACTTGGAGCCGGACAGGTACTGCGCGGCCGCCTTGATGCCCACCGTGGTCGGGGAGATGATCCCCTTCAGGTTCGGGTGCTCCTGGAGGAGTCCCTGGGTCTGCTGGAAGGACTGCTGGGCGTCGTCGTTGCCGTACGCGATCTTGACCAGCTTGACGTTCTTGTACTTGGGGTCCTTCAGCTCGTCCTGCATGTAGCCGATCCAGGTGTTCTGGTTGGTCGCGGTCTGCGCCGCGGACAGGACGGCTATCTCGCCCTTGTAGCCGATCTGTTCGGCGAGCAGCTGCACCTCGGTACGGCCCAGGTCCTCGGCGCCGGCCTGCGAGACGAAGGCGTTGCGGCACCCGGCGTCGGTGTCGGAGTCGTAGGTGACGACCTTGATGCCGTTCTTCATGGCCTGCTTGAGCGCGGTGCACAGGGCGCCCGGGTCCTGCGCGGAGACGGCCATCGCGTTCACCTGCTGCTGGGTGAGCGTGTTGACGTAGCTCACCTGGCCGGCGGTGTCGGTGGCGCTGGACGGGCCGACCTCCTTGTACTTGGAGCCCAGCTCGGTCAGGGCCTTCTCGCCGCCCTTGTCGGCGGAGGTGAAGTAGGGGTTGTTGACCTGCTTGGGCAGGAAGCCGACGGTGAGGCCCTTCTTGAGGGCGGCGTCCGGGTTGGCGGTGCCGGCCGCGGTGTTCGAGCCGCCGGAGTCCTTCACATCGTTCTTGGTGGTGCCGCCGCAGGCGGTCGCGGCCAGGGCGAGGGAGGTGACGGCGGCGAGGGCCACGCCGGCGCGGCGCAGGGAAGTCGTACGCATGACGGTGTCCTTCTGACGGGGTGAGTGGAGCGCCCCGCGGGGGCGCGGGACGGTTTCGATGTGCGGCTCCGCTGCGCGGGCGCGACCTGGCACGGCCGGCGGCGGTCTCGGACGGCCTAACCCGCGGAGCGCGCGGCCCTCGCGACGGTGATCTGGCGCGCGACCCGGGGGCCGAGCACGGAGACGACGAGCAGGACGCCGGTGACGACGATCTGCGACTGGGCGGAGACGTTCAGCAGGCTCATCACGTTCTGCAGCGCGCCGAGCAGGAAGACACCCGCGATCGCGCCGCCGAGCGTGCCCTTGCCACCGTCGAAGTCGATGCCGCCGAGCAGCACGGCCGCGACGACGGAGAGCTCGAGGCCGGTGGCGTTGTCGTAGCGGGCGCTGGCGTAGTGCAGCGCCCAGAAGACACCCGTGAGCGAGGCCATGAGGCCGGTCGCGGTGAACAGGATCAGCTTGTGGCGCTTGACGCGGACGCCGGCGAACCGGGCGGCCTCCTCGCTGGCGCCGACCGCGAACAGCGAGCGGCCGAACGGGGTGGCGTGCAGGACGACCACGGCGATCGCGAGCAGCACCAGGAAGGGCGGGAAGGCCTGGGGGACGAACGAGTTCCCGATGCGCCCGGCCGCGAAGTCCAGGTACTGCGTGGGGAAGTCGGTCACCGCGTCCGACCCGAGCACGATCTGTGCGATGCCCCGGTAGGCGGCGAGGGTGCCGATGGTGACGGCGAGGGAGGGCAGCCCGAGCCGGGTCACGAGCAGGCCGTTGACCAGCCCGCACGCCACGCCGAGCAGCAGGCAGAGCGGGATGATCGTCTCGATCGCCATGCCCTCGTTCCAGAGCCTGCCCATCACGGCGCCGGACAGGCCCGCGGTGGAGGCGACCGACAGGTCGATCTCGCCGGCGACGACCAGGAGGGTCATCGGCAGGGCGATCAGGGCGATCGGGAGGGTGTTGCCGATCAGGAAGGACAGGTTGAGGGCGTTGCCGAAGCCGTCCACGAAGCCGAACGAGAACAGCAGGAGGACGACGAGGAGGGCACCGACCACGGTGTCCCAGCGGACGGCGCGGGTCAGGGACTCAGGCATGGCGGGTGTTCCCCTTCTGCGTGGCCGTCCTCTGCGGGACCGGCTTCTTCGCGGCCGTCTTCTTCAGGGCGGAGGCCACCCGCAGCGCGACGATCCGGTCGACCGCGATGGCGAGCAGGAGCAGGACCCCGTTGATGGCCAGCACCCAGACGGAGCTGACGCCGAGGGCGGGCAGCACGCTGTTGACCGAGGTGAGCAGCAGAGCGCCCAGGGCCGCGCCGTACACGCTGCCGGAGCCGCCGGTGAAGGCGATGCCGCCGACCACGACCGCGCTGACGACGGTGAGTTCGTAGCCGGTGCCGGTGCCGGAGTCGACGTTGCCGAAGCGGGCGAGGTAGAGCGCTCCGGCCAGACCGGCGAGGCCGCCGCAGAAGGTGTACGCGGTCAGGATCCGCCTGCGCACCGGGATGCCGGCGAGCCGGGCGGCCTCGGGGTTGGAGCCGAGCGCGTACAGTTCGCGTCCGCTGCCGAAGTGCTTGAGGTAGTAGGCGGTGGCGACCAGCACGGCCAGGGCGATCAGGGCGAGCCACGGGACCGCCGAGATGCCGCCGGAGCCGAAGTCGACGAAGCCGCCGGGCAGGTCGGCCGCGGTGATCTGCCGCGAGCCGACCCAGATGGAGTCGATGCCGCGGATGATGTACAGCGTGCCGAGCGTGACGACGAGCGCGGGCACCTGGCCGAGGCTGACCAGCAGGCCGTTCAGGAGCCCGAACCCGACGCCGAGCAGGACGGCGAGGACGACGGCGACGACCGCGTTCCCGCCGCCGTGCAGGTAGGTGCCGGCGGCGAAGGCGCCGATGCCGAGCGTCGAGCCGACCGACAGGTCGACGTTGCGGGTGATGACGACCAGGGACTGGCCGGTGGCGACCAGCACCAGGATGGTCGCGTTGAGCAGCAGGTCCTTGATGCCCTGCTCGGACAGGAACTCGCTGTTGCCCAGCTGGGTGACGGCGATCATCACCAGGAAGACGACCAGGATGGCGAGTTCACGCATCTTGAAGACGCGGTCGACGAGCCGGGTGCCATTGGACGCGGGCACGTCGGCGACGGGGGTCTCGTTCGGGGCGGTCACCGTCATACGGCGGCCCTCCGGGCGGCGGTCGGGGCGGTACGGGCGGGCCGCGCGGCGGCTGTCATGCGGCGGCCCTCCCGGTGGCTGCGGCCATCACGGTTTCCTCGGTTGCTTCGGAGCGCGGGATCTCGGCGGTGATCCGGCCCTCGTGCATCACCAGCACGCGGTCGGCCATGCCGAGGATCTCGGGCAGGTCGGAGGAGATCATCAGGACGGCGACCCCGTCGGCGGCCAGTTCGCCGAGCAACCGGTGCACCTCGGCCTTGGTGCCGACGTCGATGCCGCGGGTCGGCTCGTCGACGATCAGCACCTTGGGGCCGGTGGCCAGCCACTTGGCGAGCACGACCTTCTGCTGGTTGCCGCCGGAGAGCGTGGAGACGGCGTCGGCGATCCGGGCGTACTTCACCTGGAGCCTGACCGCCCAGTCGAGGGAGCGGCTGCGCTCGGCGCGCCGGTCCATCAGCCCGGCCCGCACGGTCGTGCGCAGGCCGGTCAGGCCGATGTTCCGCTCGATGGACATGTCCATCAC
>NZ_JBHYKH010000373.1:0-9045 GCF_042741275.1 Streptomyces sp. NPDC058964 | reverse complement strand
TGTGTGTGTGTTGGGGGGGGCGCCCGGGGGGGGGGGGCCGGGGAGGGCGCGGCGCCGCCGCACCCCCTGGGCCGGGGCCGCCGGGCCCCGGGCGGCCAGCCGCTCGGCGGCGAGCCGGCCGATGTCGGTCAGCCGCAGGTCCGCCTCGGCGTGCTCGGCCAGTGCCAGGTCGAGCAGGTCGTCCAGGACCTGCGCGAGGCGCTTGCCCTCGGTACGGACCGAGGCGATCTCCTCGTTGTCCTCGGGCAGTTCGAGTGCGAGCAGCTCGATGCGCAGCAGCAGCGCGGAGAGCGGGTTGCGCAGCTGGTGCGAGGCGTCGGCGACGAAGGCACGCTGCTGCTCCAGCACGTCCTCGACGTTGTCCGCCATCTCGTTGAACGACCGGGCCAGTCTGCGGAGTTCCGGCGGGCCGCCGGCCACCGCGACCCGGGACTTCAGACGCCCGGTGGCGATGTCGTGGGTGGTCGCGTCGAGGACGCGTACAGGTCTGAGCACCCAGCCGGTCAGTCTGAGCGCGGCGCCCACGGCCAGCAGCATCGCGGCGATCTCACCGGCCCCGATCAGCAGCCAGCCCCGCAGCGTGCGTGAACGCATCTCCCCGGTGGGTGAGTCGGTCACCACGACCGCGACGACGTCTCCGTCCCGGATCACCGGGGACGCGACGATCAGCCGGCTGCGCTGCCAGGGCCACACCTGCTGGGGGTCATGGCTGCGTCGGCTGAGCAGCGCCTCGCCGAAGGCCTCCCGCACCTCGCCGCTCTGCGGCAGGAACCAGTCGTAGGGCGCGTTGGCCATGGCCGCGCCGTTGCGGTAGAAGACGCCCGCGCGAATGCCGTAGACGTCGTAGTAGCTGGCGAGCTCGCGGCGCAGCGTCTCCTTGCGTTCGTCCTCCGTCGTGAACGGTGACCCGGTGGGTCCGTCGGTGACGAACTGGGCCAGCGCCGCGAAGCGCGCCGTGTCGTCGATCCGGTCGACGACCACCTTCTGCTGCTGGGCCGCGGCCACGCTGACGG
The DNA here is from genome assembly GCF_042741275.1 of Streptomyces sp. NPDC058964. Lineage (NCBI taxonomy): Bacteria > Bacillati > Actinomycetota > Actinomycetes > Kitasatosporales > Streptomycetaceae > Streptomyces > Streptomyces sp. NPDC058964. Next base: position 8,032 of record NZ_JBHYKH010000373.1, on the reverse strand, counting down.
CGAGCGGGAAACCCAGTGCGAGCAGCACGGCCGCCATCAGGACGATGAGCAGCGGCAGGAGACGTGTGCGCACTCGTCCCCGCTACGCGGCCGGGACGACGAGCCGGTAGCCGACGCCTCGTACGGTCTCGATCAGCGCGGGCAGGCGGAGCTTGGCGCGCAGGGAGGCGACGTGCACCTCCAGGGTGCGTCCCGTCCCTTCCCAGCTGGTGCGCCACACCTCGCTGATGATCTGCTCCCGGCGGAAGACGACTCCGGGGCGCTGGGCGAGCAGCGCGAGAAGGTCGAACTCCTTGCGGGTCAGTTGGACAACCGAACCGTCCACGCTGACCTGGCGGGTGGGCAGTTCGATGTGTACGGGTCCGAGTCGCAGCGCGGCCTCGGCGCCCGGCGCGGCGTCCTCGTGGACGGTGCGCCGGCTGACGGCGTGGATCCGGGCGAGCAACTCCCCCGTGTCGTACGGCTTCACCACGTAGTCGTCGGCGCCGAGGTTGAGGCCGTGGATGCGGGAGCGCACGTCGGAGCGCGCGGTGACCATGATCACCGGGGTGCCGGTGCGCTTGCGGATCTTGCCGCAGACCTCGTATCCGTCCTGGTCGGGCAGGCCCAGGTCGAGCAGGACCACACCGAAGCCGGGGCCTTCCGGGACGAGTGCCTGGAGGGCCTCCTCGCCGCTGCGGGCATGGGTCACGTGGAACCCGTGCCGCGCGAGGACCGCGGAGAGCGCGGCGGCGACGTGGTTGTCGTCCTCGACGAGCAGCAGTCTCATTCCGGCCCCCTCCGGTTCAGCGGTCGTACGGTCGTGCTTCGTGGTCGGCTTGCAGAAAACGCCCGCACGCGCGCGTGCATCAAGGCAGTCACGCTGATGGACGATGATGACGTCAAGAGGGTTCCGGTTGCCCGCCGGTTCCGTTATCCGGCCGATACGCGGCCCTGCCACAACTGCTACGACACGTGTCCGATTGCTATCGGATCGTGATCCTCAGATTCCCCTCAGATGTAATGACGCAGGTCATTCGGGGTCACTACATTCCTCCGAAACCGAGGAGGACGGAGCCCGAAAGCGATGACCGAAGTATCGGTGGCCAAGCAAGACGTGGCCGCGGCCGGAGACCTGGTCGTCCTGCAGAGCGTCAACAAGCACTTCGGCGCGTTGCACGTACTCCAGGACATCGATCTGACGATCGCCCGCGGCGAGGTTGTGGTGGTCATCGGGCCCTCCGGGTCCGGAAAGTCCACTCTGTGCCGCACCATCAACCGCCTGGAGACGATCGACTCGGGCACCATCACGATCGACAGAAAGCCGCTGCCCCAGGAGGGCAAGGAGCTGGCCCGGCTGCGGGCGGACGTCGGGATGGTCTTCCAGTCCTTCAACCTCTTCGCGCACAAGACCGTGCTCGAGAACGTGATGCTGGGCCAGGTCAAGGTCCGCAAGGCCGGCAAGAAGGAGGCCGAGGAGAAGGCCCGCGCCCTGCTCGACCGGGTCGGCGTGGGCGCCCAGGCCGACAAGTACCCGGCGCAGCTCTCCGGCGGCCAGCAGCAGCGCGTCGCCATCGCGCGCGCCCTGGCCATGGGTCCGAAGGTCATGCTCTTCGACGAGCCGACCTCGGCCCTGGACCCCGAGATGATCAACGAGGTCCTCGAGGTCATGCAGCAGCTCGCCCGCGACGGCATGACGATGATCGTCGTCACCCATGAGATGGGTTTCGCACGATCGGCTGCAAACCGTGTGGTCTTCATGGCGGACGGCCGGATCGTCGAACAGGCTGCGCCCGACCAGTTCTTCAGCAATCCGCGCAGCGACCGGGCCAAGGACTTCCTCTCGAAGATCCTGCACCACTGACGACACCGAGCCCGCTCGCCCCGCGCACCCGGGGCCACCCGTTCCTCACGGACCGCGTTCCTCACCACTCAAAGGATGTTCACGATGAAGCTCCGCAAGGTCACCGCCGCCTCGGCCGCCGTGCTCGCCCTCTCCGTCGCCGCCACGGCGTGCGGTTCGGACAAGAAGGACGACGGGGGTTCGTCCGGGAGCGGCGGCAGCAAGATCAAGATCGGCATCAAGTACGACCAGCCCGGCCTCGGCCTGAAGGAGCCGGACGGTTCCTACTCCGGCTTCGATGTGGACGTGGCGACCTACGTGGCCGGCAAGCTCGGCTACAAGCCCAGCCAGATCCAGTTCGTCGAGACCAAGAGCGCCGACCGTGAGAACGCCCTCTCGCGCGGCGACGTCAAGTTCATCGCGGCCACGTACTCGATCACCGACGAGCGCAAGCAGAAGGTCGACTTCGCCGGCCCCTACCTGCTGGCCCACCAGGACCTTCTGGTCAAGAAGGACTCGGACATCAGCAAGGGCACGGACCTCAACGGCAAGAAGCTGTGCTCCGTGACCGGTTCCACCTCCGCACAGAACGTCCAGAAGACCATCGCCCCGAAGGCCAACCTGAAGGAGTACAGCGGCTACTCGGAGTGCATCGCCGCCCTGCAGAGCGGCGCCGTCGACGCGGTGACCACCGACGACTCGATCCTCGCGGGCTTCGCCGCGCAGGACAAGTACAAGGGCCAGTTCAAGCTCGCCGGGCTCAAGCTCAGCAACGAGAACTACGGCGTCGGCGTGAAGAAGGGCGACACCGCGACCATCAACAAGATCAACGACGCCCTGAAGTCGATGGTCAGCGACGGCTCCTGGCAGAAGGCGGTCGAGAAGAACTTCGGCCCGGCCCACTACAAGAACGAGCCCGCGCCGACCATCGGCAAGATCGTCCAGTAAGGCCGGTAACGGCTCCGCAGGGTTCTTCGGGCGCGCCGCCGCCCGCCGCGATCACGGCGGCGGTGCGCCACGCCCTCCTCGTACGCCACACACCCGGAAGCGCGGGAGATCGTGTTCGATTTTCTTCAAGGTTATGACGTCCTGGGGGCGTTCTGGATGACGGTGAAACTCACCGTCCTCTCCGCCGTCGGCTCCCTGGTCTGGGGCACCCTGCTGGCCGCGATGCGGGTCAGCCCGGTCCCGCTGATGCGCGGGTTCGGCACCGCCTATGTCAACATCGTCCGGAACATCCCCCTGACGGTCATCATCCTCTTCACATCGCTCGGTCTGGCCGACATCTTCGGCGTGACGATGGGCGCCTCCGACTTCAAGGTCCAGGGCTTCCGGCTGGCAGTACTCGGTCTCATCGCCTACCACGCGGCCTTCGTCTGCGAGGCCCTGCGTTCCGGCATCAACACCGTGCCGCTGGGACAGGCCGAGGCCGCCCGTGCGATCGGGCTGAGCTTCAGCCAGACGCTGCGGCTGATCGTGCTGCCTCAGGCGTTCCGTTCGGTCATCGGTCCGCTGGCCAACGTACTGATCGCACTGACCAAGAACACCACCGTGGCGGCCGCGATCGGCGTGGCCGAGGCCGCCTACCTGATGAAGTCGATGATCGAGAACGAGGCCCAGACGCTGCTCATCGGCGCGGTCTTCGCCTTCGGGTTCGTGGTCCTGACTCTTCCCACCGGCCTCTTCCTCGGCTGGCTGGGCAAGCGACTGGCGGTGAAGCGATGAGCTCCGTTCTCTACGACACCCCCGGCCCCCGGGCCAAACGGCGCAATGTCCTCTTCTCGGTGGTCTTCGTCGTCCTGCTCGCCCTGCTGCTGTGGTGGGTCTGGCAGAAGATGGACGCCAAGGGCCAGCTGAAGTGGTCGCTGTGGCAGCCGTTCACCACCTCCGAGGCGTGGACGACGTATCTGCTGCCGGGCCTCGGCAAAACCGCGAAGGCCGCCGCGCTCTCCATGGTCATCGCGCTCCCGCTGGGCGCGTTCTTCGGGATCGCACGCATGTCCGACCACCGGTGGGCCCGCATTCCGGCCGGCGTCGTGGTCGAGTTCTTCCGCTCGATCCCGGTGCTCCTGCTGATGCTGTTCGCCAACGAGTTCTATGCCCGCTCCACGGACGTGGCCAGCGAAGACCGGCCGCTGTACGCGGTCGTCACCGGCCTGGTCCTCTACAACGCCTCGGTTCTCGCCGAGATCGTCCGGGCCGGCATCCTCGCGCTCCCCAGGGGACAGTCGGAGGCCGCGTACGCGATCGGACTGCGCAAGGGCCAGACGATGACCGGCATCCTGCTCCCGCAGGCGGTCACGGCCATGCTTCCCGCCATCGTCAGCCAGCTCGTGGTCATCGTGAAGGACACCGCGCTCGGCGGCGTGATGATCGGCTTCCCCGAGCTGCTCAACACGCGCAGCACCCTGGCGGCCAACTACGCGAACGTCATCCAGAGCTTCGTGGTGGTGGCGATCATCTACATCGTGATCAACTTCCTCCTCACCAGCTTCGCGAGCTGGCTGGAGGGCAGGCTGCGCCGCAGCAAGCGGAGCACGGGCGCGGTCCTCGGCGCGGAGGACGCGGTGGAACTCAACCCCGCTCAGGTGGGTGGCTCCCTCGGGACCGGTGCCGCTGCATGATGGCCATTCAGGTGGAATGACCGGCGCTGAGGCAGTGGCTTGATCGCCACTGCCTCCGTCACTTGACGCAAACCCCTCCAATGGGTTGCATACGTTCTGTGATCGTGCACCCTGCCCCGACTTCTGGTACACACATGTCCGCCAGGGCACAGCTGCGGGCAGGGGGCGCCACGCCGTGGACCCGGTGATCATCGTCGGAGCGGGGCCCGTCGGGCTCACGCTCGCCCTGGCGCTGGCCCGTCACGAGGTGCCGTCCGTCGTCCTCGACGAGGGACCCGGCAAGGACGAACCCCGGGCCGCGCGCACGGTGGTGCTGCGCGAGGACACCACGGCCCTGATGGAGCGGCTGACCGGCGTCCCGATCGCCGAGCAGGGCGTGCGCTGGGCCGGGTGGCGGTCGCTGCGGCGCAAGCAGGTGATGCGCGAGATTGTCTTCGACGACACCGATCCGGCCCCGCTGCACATGGCGCAGCACGAGCTGACCGCCGCCCTGCGCGCCGCCCTCGCCGACGAACCGCTGGCCGCGATCGCCGTGGACAGCCGTCTCGACTCGATCGAGCAGGAGCGCTCGGGCGTCACCGCGCACACCCGCGGGCCCAGGGGCACGTGGTGGCGGGGCAGTTATCTGGTGGGCTGCGACGGCCCCCGTTCGACCGTCCGCAAGCTCCAGGACATCCGCTTTCCCGGCCGCACGGCGGTGGAGCGGCACGCCGTCGCCGCCCTGCGCGTGGAACTTCCGTGGCCCGGTCAGGCGTTGCTCCATCGGATGCCGCCGTGGCGGACGTCCGGACCCTCGGCAGGGGAGGTGACCGCCCGCCCCCTCCCGGACGGCGTGTGGCGTCTGGACTGGCTGCTGCCGCCGGGCAAGGACCTGGTCACGCCCGAACTCCTGGTGACCCGTGTCCGTGAGACCCTCGCCGGCTGGACGGACGGCTCCACACCGGCGTACGAACTCCTCGACACCGGAGTCCACACGGTGCACCACCGCGTCGCCCGCCGGTGGCGCGCGGGCCGGGTCTTCCTCGCCGGCGACGCGGCGCACCTGCTCGGCGCGCTGGGCACGCAGGGGCTGGACGAGGGCCTGAGGGATGCCGACAACCTCGCCTGGAAGCTGGCCCTGGCCTGGCACCACGGCCCGCACGAGGCACTGCTCGACAGCTACCAGACAGAGCGGCGCGCGGTGGTAGCCGGCCGGCTGCGCGCCGCCGACCAGGTGCTGCCGGTGCTGCGCGGCGGTGGCGGACTGCGCTCCTACGTCCCCGGCTCGGCCCGGGGGCACGACGTGCTGCTCGCCGACGGTCATCTGGGACGCGGAGCGCTGGGCGCGCCCGGGGCGTACGCCGACTCACCGCTCGCGCCCCGGCACCTGGAGGGAGAAGTACCGGTCGACACGCCTGCCGGGGCACCGGTGATCGATGTCCGGGTCACCGCGGAGGACGGTTCCTTCGTGCAGTTGCGCGATCGGCTCGGACGGAGCGCGCTGCTGGTCGTACTGATCGCGCCGGGCACGGGTGTGTGGGACCGCAAGCACTGGGTGACCGCCGGGATCATGCCCCGGCTGGCGGCCGCGGTGACCGCGCTGCCGCACCCCGCCGAACTGTTGGTCGCCGAGGCGTACCCCGGCGCGCCGGCGCACACCGTGCTGCTCGTACGCCCCGACGGCCACCTGGTCACCGCGCTGAGCGGAGTCCGGCCGGCCGACCTGTACGCGGCGGCGGAGTCGACGCTGGGCGGCCCGGTGGAGTCGGAGGCCGAGGCAGGGGCCGGGGCGGGCTCCAGCGCGCGTTGACCGTGGCTGCGTTCGCCCTCCGGTCCACATGATGACTGTCGGTTGACCGGTCTGCCCCGACATGGTGTACTCCGGATCGTGACCGACACCGATGTGCGCCTGTGGCGGAGGGTCCATATGGACCTCGTCCGTTACGCGGGCTGCGTGTGTCGCTCGTCCTGCTGAATTCGGATCGCTGAATTCGGACTCCCTCTTTCCTGTCGCGCGCCGCTCCCGTGTCGCCGCGCGCCACCTCAGCGAACGCACATCAGGACGGTGTACGTGTCTGTCTCCCCATCCTCCCCATCTCTTCGCGCCGCTCCCGTCTCCCGGGCAGCGGCCGCTTCCGCTCCCACGCAGGCGGACCTCCTCGACTTCGCGCGGCGGACGGCCGCCGACGCCGAGCTGATCGCCTCGCTCCCGCTCGATCCGCAGGGCCGCACCTGGGTACGGCTGGAGGGGCCCGGCGGCAGCGAGGCCTGGCTCATCGGCTGGCCGCCCGGCACCGGCACCGGCTGGCACGACCACGCCGACTCGGTCGGCGCTTTCGTCACCGCGTCCGGCGAGCTCAGGGAGAACTCGCTGGCCGCGCGGCTGCCCACGGACGGCTGGAAGACCCTGGAACTCGCCGACGACGTGGACCGCGGCCGGCATCTGCCGGCCGGACAGGGCCGCGCCTTCGGCCGGCACCACGTCCACGAGGTGCTCAACGAGTCCGCAGACCTGCACGCGATCTCGGTCCACGCCTACTACCCGCCCCTGCCCCGGATCCGCCGCTACAGCCGCGCGGGACAGACGCTGCGCCTGGAGCAGGTCGAGCGCCCGGAGGACTGGCAGTGAGCGGAACGCGGGGACGCCCGGTGGGCATCGACGAGCTGCTGGAACGGGTACGCGCCGGCTACCGGCGGATCGAGCCGTGGGAGGCGTACGACGCTGCGCAAGCCGGCGAAGCCCTGCTGGTCGACATCCGGTACGCGGCCCTGCGCGAGCGGGACGGTCTGATCCCCGGCGCGCTCGTCGTCGAGCGCAACGAACTGGAGTGGCGGCTGGATCCCCACGGCAGCCATCGCACCCCCGAGGCCACCAGCCATGACCTGCGGGTCGTGGTGATCTGCAACGAGGGCTACGCCTCCAGCCTGGCGGCGGACTCACTCCACCGGCTGGGACTGCACCGCGCGACGGACCTGGTCGGTGGCTTCCAGGCGTGGAAGGCGGCGGGCTTGCCGGTCGCGTCCTGACTCCACTCGCCGGTCGCCCGCACGGCTGCAAGTTCCGGTTCCGCTTCTGTGCCTGGTCGTCCGTGGGGCAGTACAGCGGGGCCAGGTCGGCGTTGTCCTCGGTGATCAGGCGGATGGGCGCGTTCGCGATCTTGTCGGTCCTCTCGTACCGCAGCAGGGAGACGGTGCTCTCCACCGCCAACCGACCGGTGCGCGTGGCGGAGTTGGCGACCGTCGCGGAGAGCCGGCCGAGTCGTGGCTCGCGTCGCTGGAGTCGAACATGCAGCCGCTGAGCCCGGGCCCGGCGACGAAAAGCAGCGGGGCCTGGGCTCTTCGGGTGCGGGCGGGCTGGAGCACGGAGGGACCGCCTTTCCCGGCGTACGGAGTGACGTATGAGCTGCCGTACGACTGAGGTGCGGACGTGAGACCGGCCGAAGCCACCCCCGCGACCAACCGTGCGGGCCCTCTCCCGTGCGCCCACCGAAGATGCGCCGGGGGCCGCCCCGGGGGGGGGGTTGGGGGGGGGGGGGGGGGGGTGGAGCGGGGCGAGCGGGTGTGTTGTCGCGGGGGGGCACCGGACGCGCGCCCCGCCCGCGCGCTG
>NZ_JBHYKH010000372.1:0-9050 GCF_042741275.1 Streptomyces sp. NPDC058964 | reverse complement strand
GGCCTGGCCGCACTCCCGCTCGGCCACGGCCGGGACACCGGTCAGATCGTCGAGGCCGCGGCGCGCGGCGAGCTCCAGGCGCTGCTGGTCGCGGGCGTCGAGGTCGCGGACCTGCCCGACCCCGCGCGCGCGCGTGCGGCGCTCGCCGAGGTCGGTTTCCTGGTGTCGCTGGAGCAGCGGCCCAGTGAGGTCACCGAGCTCGCCGACGTCGTGCTCCCCGTTGCCGCCGCCGCCGAGAAGTCGGGCAGCTTCCTCAACTGGGAGGGCCGGGTCCGCCTCTTCGAGGCCGCCCTCAAGCCCGACCAGATGACCCGCCGCCTGTCGCCGAGCGACGCGCGTGTGCTGCAGATGCTGGCCGACGCCATGGACGTGCACCTGGGTCTGCCGGATCTGCGCACCACGCGCGCGGAGCTGAACCGGCTCGGCACCTGGGACGGACCTCGGGCCTCGGAACCGTCGGTGACGACGGCCGTTCTGCCCCGTCCGGCCGCCGGTGAGGCCGTGCTCGCCGGGCACCGGCTGCTGCTCGACCAGGGCGCCCTCCAGGAGGGCGACGAGGCGCTCGCCGGCACACGGCACGCGGCACACGCGCGCGTGTCGTCCGCGACCGCCGCCGAGGCGGGCGTCAAGGACGGCGACGTGCTCGCCGTGACCGGCCCCGCCGGCGTGGCCGAATTCCCGGTGCGCGTCACCGAGATGCCCGACCGCGTGGTCTGGCTCCCGCTGAACTCGGCCGGCAACGGCGTCGCCTCCGACGCCGGGGTGCTGCCCGGGACCCTCGTCCGCATCGGTCCGGCCACGCTCGTCGGCGAGGCCCCCAAGGAGGTGGAGGCATGAGCCCGTACCTCGCCGCTGAAGACCTCTCGATGTTCGGCCGCGACCCGTGGTGGCTGGTCGTCATCAAGGCCGTCTTCTGCTTCGCCTTCCTGATGGTGACCGTGCTGTTCTCCATCGTCTGGGAGCGCAAGGTCGTCGCCTGGATGCAGCTGCGCATCGGGCCCAACCGGCACGGCCCCTGGGGCATGCTCCAGTCGCTCGCCGACGGCATCAAGCTGATGCTCAAGGAAGACATCATCGTCAAGCGCGCGGACAAGGTGGTCTACGTCCTCGCGCCGATCGTCGCGGCCATCCCCGCCTTCATGGCGATCGCGGTGATCCCCTTCGGGCCGGCCGACAACGAGATCTCGATCTTCGGCACGCGCACCACGATGCAGCTCACCGACCTGCCGATCGCGATGCTCTACATCCTCGCGGTCGCCTCGGTCGGCATCTACGGCATCGTCCTCGCGGGCTGGAGTTCCGGATCGACCTACCCGCTGCTCGGCGGTCTGAGGTCCTGCGCGCAGATGATCTCGTACGAGATCGCCATGGGCGCGGCGTTCGCCTCCGTGTTCCTCTACTCGGGGTCGATGTCGACGTCGACGATCGTCGAGCAGCAGCAGGACCGCTGGTACATCCTGCTGCTCCCGGTCTCCTTCATCCTCTACATCGTCACGATGGTCGGCGAGACCAACCGCGCCCCCTTCGACATGCCGGAGTCCGAGGGTGACCTCGTCGGCGGCTTCAACACCGAGTACTCGTCGATCAAGTTCGCGATGTTCATGCTCGCCGAGTACGTGAACATGGTGACGGTGTCGGCCGTGTCGACCACGCTCTTCCTCGGCGGCTGGCGGGCCCCGTGGCCGATCAGCAGCTTCTGGGAGGGCGCGAACCACGGCTGGTGGCCGCTGCTCTGGTTCGTCATCAAGGTCCAGCTGCTGCTGTTCTTCTTCATCTGGCTGCGCGGCACGCTCCCACGTGTCCGCTACGACCAGCTGATGAAGCTCGGCTGGAAGGTCCTCATCCCGGTCTCCGTGACCTGGCTGATGCTCGTCGCCACGGTGCGGACCCTGCGCAACGAGCACTACGACTTCGCCGACATCGCCCTCTACGTCGGCGGCGGTGTCCTCGCCCTGCTGCTCCTGTCCTTCGTCGCCGACATGTTCCGCGAGAAGACGAAGGCGGCCGAGCCGCCCGCGGAACCGGCCGGGTTCGACCCGACGGCAGGCGGATTCCCCGTACCGCCGCTGCCCGGACAGGAACTGCCGCCGGTGCCCCGGCGCCGTTCCCGCCGCGAGCGGGAGCTGATTGTCAGTGGCGGACCCGACACTGTCAGTGACGGATCTTCGGATGGAAAGGAGGCGTCCGATGGCTGAGGAGCCCAAGGAGACCAAGCCCGGTTTCCAGAACCCCGTGGCCGGCTTCGGCGTGACCTTCAAGGCCATGTTCAAGAAGCGGCTGACCGAGCAGTACCCGGAGCAGAAGAAGACCACGGCTCCGCGGTTCCACGGACGGCACCAGCTCAACCGCCATCCGGACGGCCTGGAGAAGTGCGTCGGCTGCGAGCTGTGCGCCTGGGCCTGCCCCGCCGACGCCATCTACGTGGAGGGCGCCGACAACACGGACGAGGAGCGCTACTCGCCCGGCGAGCGGTACGGCCGCGTCTACCAGATCAACTACGCCCGCTGCATCCTGTGCGGCCTGTGCATCGAGGCGTGCCCCACGCGCGCGTTGACGATGACCAACGAGTTCGAGCTGGCGGACTCCAGCCGTGCCAACCTCATCTACACCAAGGAACAGCTGCTCGCCGGCCTCGACGAGGGCATGGTCGACACCCCCCACGCGATCTTCCCGGGGACGGACGAGCAGGACTACTACCGGGGGCTGGTGACGGAGGCCGCGCCCGGCACGGTGCGCCAGGTCGCCGTCTCCGAGGGCGAGAAGCCCCAGGAAGAGGGGGCCGACGCATGAACCCGCAGCTCGCCGCCTACTCCACCTCCACCGGAGAGGCCTTTCAGTTCTGGGTCCTCGGCACCGTCGCCGTGATCGGAGCCCTGGGCACCGTCTTCATGAGGAAGGCCGTACACAGCGCCCTCTGCCTCGCCGGGACCATGATCATCCTGGCGGTGTTCTACCTCGCCAACGGCGCCTACTTCCTGGGCATCGTGCAGATCGTGGTCTACACGGGCGCGATCATGATGCTGTTCCTGTTCGTGGTGATGCTCGTCGGCGTGACCGCGGCGGACTCGCTGAAGGAGACCATCAAGGGCCAGCGCTGGCTGGCCCTTGTCTGCGGGGTCGGATTCGGCGTACTCCTCCTCGGCGGCATCGGGAACGCCTCCCTGACGGAGTTCGCCGGCACCGGCAAGGCGAACGCCAACGGCAATGTCGAGGGCCTCGCCTCCCTCATCTTCACCAAGTACGTCTTCGCCTTCGAGATCACCGGCGCCCTGCTCATCACGGCCGCCGTCGGCGCCATGGTGCTCACGCACCGCGAGCGCACCGAGCGGGCCAAGACGCAGCGCGAGCTGGCCGAGCAGCGCGTCCGCGAGGGCAAGCACCTGCCGCCGCTGCCCGCCCCCGGCGTCTACGCCCGGCACAACGCCGTGGACATCGCGGGCCTGCTGCCCGACGGCACCCCCTCCGAGCTCACGGTCAGCAAGACCCTGCGTGAGCGCGGCCAGATCCGGGACGTGTCGACCGAGGCGCTGAACGACCTGCGGGCCCTGGAACAGCGCGCGGAGGAACGCCTGGAGCGGACCGAGATCGAGGCCGCGAACACCAAGCGGGCCGAGGAGGCGTCGAAGTGAACCCCGTCAACTACCTCTACCTCTCCGCCCTGTTGTTCACGATCGGCGCCACCGGCGTGCTGATCAGGCGCAACGCGATCGTTGTGTTCATGTGCATCGAGCTCATGCTCAACGCCTGCAACCTCGCGTTCGTCGTCTTCTCCCGGATGCACGGCAATCTCGACGGCCAGATCATCGCCTTCTTCACGATGGTCGTCGCCGCCGCGGAGGTCGTGGTCGGGCTCGCGATCATCGTGTCGCTGTTCCGTACCCGCCACTCGGCCTCGGTCGACGACGCCAGCCTGATGAAGCTGTGAGGGGTCGCTGAATCGTGGAGAACCTGATTGCGCTGCTGATCGCGGCGCCCCTGCTCGGAGCGGCCGTCCTGCTGGTCGGTGGCCGGCGCCTGGACGCCGTCGGCCACTGGATCGGCACGCTCCTGTCGGCCACGTCCTTCGTGTTCGGCGTGATCCTCTTCGCCGACCTGCTGGGCAAGAACGCCGAACACCGCACGCTCACCCAGCACCTGTGGACGTGGATCTCCGTGGGCAGCTTCCAGGCGGACGTCACCTTCCGCCTGGACCAGCTCTCGATGACGTTCGTCCTGCTGATCACGGGCGTCGGCTCGCTGATCCACCTGTACTCGGTCGGGTACATGGAGCACGACGAGCGGCGCCGCCGCTTCTTCGGCTACCTGAACCTGTTCCTCGCGGCGATGCTGCTGCTCGTCCTCGCCGACAACTACCTGCTGCTGTACGTCGGCTGGGAGGGCGTCGGTCTCGCCTCCTACCTGCTGATCGGTTTCTGGCAGCACAAGCCGAGCGCCGCGACGGCCGCGAAGAAGGCCTTCCTGGTCAACCGGGTCGGCGACATGGGCCTGTCCATCGCGATCATGCTGATGTTCACGACGTTCGGGACCTTCGCCTTCGGCCCGGTGTTCAGTCACGTCGGCGACGCCTCCGAGGGCAAACTCACCGCCATCGCCCTGATGCTCCTGCTCGCCGCCTGCGGCAAGTCGGCCCAGGTGCCGCTGCAGTCCTGGCTCGGGGACGCGATGGAGGGCCCGACCCCGGTCTCGGCCCTCATCCACGCCGCGACGATGGTGACCGCGGGTGTCTACCTGATCGTCCGCTCCGGCGCGATCTTCAACGCCGCGCCCGACGCGCAGCTCGCGGTCACCGTGGTCGGCGCGGTCACGCTCCTGTTCGGTGCGATCGTCGGTTGCGCCAAGGACGACATCAAGAAGGCGCTGGCCGGCTCGACCATGTCGCAGATCGGCTACATGGTGCTGGCCGCGGGCCTCGGCCCCATCGGCTACGTCTTCGCGATCATGCACCTGGTGACGCACGGCTTCTTCAAGGCCGGGCTGTTCCTCGGTGCCGGTTCGGTCATGCACGGCATGAACGACGAGGTCGACATGCGCAAGTACGGCGGCCTGCGCACGTACATGCCGATCACGTTCATCACGTTCGGCCTCGGCTACCTCGCCATCATCGGCTTCCCGTTCCTGTCGGGCTTCTACTCCAAGGACGCGATCATCGAGGCGGCCTTCGCCAAGGGCGGCACCCAGGGCTGGATCCTCGGCGGCGTGGCCCTGCTCGGCGCGGCCATCACCGCGTTCTACATGACCCGCGTGATGCTGATGACGTTCTTCGGCGAGAAGCGCTGGCAGCCCGACGAGCACGGCCACGAGCCGCACCCGCACGAGTCACCCAAGGTCATGACGATCCCGATGATCGTGCTGGCCTTCGGCTCGGTCTTCGCCGGCTTCTTCTTCCACCTCGGCGACCGCTTCCTGAACTGGCTGGAGCCGGTCACCGGGCACAGTGAGGGGAACTCGCCGGTCAGCGCCCTGACGGTCACCGGTGCCACCATCGTCTGCCTGGTCGTCGGTGTCGGCGTCGCGTACGCCCAGTACGGCCGCAAGCCCGTCCCGGCCGTCGCCCCGCGCGGATCCCTGCTCACCCGGGCCGCCCGGCGCGACCTGCTCCAGGACGACTTCAACCACGTCGTCCTGGTCCGCGGCGGAGAGCACCTCACGCGCTCCCTCGTGTACGTCGACCACACCCTGGTCGACGGGGTCGTCAACGGCACGGCGGCCGGCTTCGGCGGGCTCTCCGGACGACTGCGCCGGCTGCAGAACGGCTTCGCGCGCTCCTACGCGGTCTCGATGTTCGGCGGTGCGGCCCTCCTGGTCGCCGCGACCCTGCTGATGAGGGCGGTCTGATACCGATGTCCTTTCCTCTGCTGACAGCGACAGTGGCGCTCCCGGCGGTCGGAGCGGTCGCCACGGCCGCCGTACCGGCCACGAAGCGCACGGCCGCCAAGTGGCTGGCGCTGCTGGTCTCCCTCGCCACGCTCGTCCTGGCGATCGTCGTCCTGGTCCGCTTCGATCCGGACGGCGCCCGCTACCAGCTCACCGAATCCCATGCCTGGATCAAGGACTTCGGGGTCAGGTACGAGCTGGGAGTGGACGGCATCGCGGTCGCCCTCATCGCGCTGACCGCCCTGCTGATCCCGTTCATCGTCCTCGCGGGCTGGCACGACGCCGACCCGCTGGAGACCGGAAGCCGCCGCTGGCGGCCGACGCAGGGCTTCTTCGCCCTGATCCTGGCCGTCGAGGCGATGGTGATCATCTCCTTCGAGGCCACCGACGTCTTCCTCTTCTACATCTTCTTCGAAGCCATGCTCATCCCGATGTACTTCCTCATCGGCGGCTTCGGGGACCATGCCCACGAGCACGGCGAGGAGGCGGCGTCGACGCAGCGGTCGTACGCGGCCGTGAAGTTCCTGCTCTACAACCTGGTCGGCGGTCTGATCATGCTGGCCGCGGTGATCGGCCTCTACGTGGTCGCCGGGAACTTCTCGCTCACGGAGATCACGCAGGCCCGCGCCGACGGCTCGCTGCACATGGCGACCGACACCGAACGCTGGCTGTTCCTCGGCTTCTTCTTCGCCTTCGCGGTGAAGGCGCCGCTGTGGCCGCTGCACACCTGGCTGCCCAACGCCATGCAGGAGTCCACCGCCCCCGTCGCCGTCCTCATCACGGCGGTCGTCGACAAGGTGGGCACCTTCGCGATGCTCCGCTTCTGCCTCCAGCTGTTCCCCGAGGCGAGCAAGTGGGCGACGCCCGCCATCCTCGTACTGGCGCTGATCAGCATCGTCTACGGGGCGCTGCTCGCGGTCGGTCAGCGGGACATCAAGCGGCTGGTGGCGTACGCGTCGATCTCGCACTTCGGCTTCATCGTCATGGGCATCTTCGCGATGACCAGCCAGGGCCAGTCCGGGGCGACGCTCTACATGGTCAATCACGGGATCTCGACGGCAGCGCTGATGCTGGTCGCCGGGTTCCTGATCTCCCGGCGCGGCTCGCGCCTCATCGCCGACTACGGCGGGGTGCAGAAGGTCGCCCCCGTCCTGGCCGGCACGTTCCTGATCGGCGGCCTCGCGACGCTGTCCCTGCCCGGACTGGCGCCGTTCGTGAGCGAGTTCCTGGTCCTGGTCGGCACGTTCACGCGCTATCCGGTGATCGGCATCATCGCCACCTTCGGCATCGTCCTCGCCGCGCTCTACACCCTCGTCCTCTACCAGCGGACGATGACGGGCCCGGTGAAGCCGGAGGTCTCCGCGATGCCCGACCTCAGAGCGCGTGAACTCGTGGTGGTCGCCCCGCTGGTGGTGCTGCTGATCTTCCTGGGCGTCTACCCGAAGCCCGTCACGGACATCGTCAACCCGGCGGTCAAGCAGACCTTGTCCGACGTACACAAGACCGACCCCAAGCCCGAGGTGGAGGCGGCCAAGTGAGCACAGCAGTCGTCCACAGCCTGTGGACAACCGCGGCCGAACCGATCTCGAAGATCGACGCGCCGAAGATCGAATACGGGCAATTGTCGCCCACCCTGATCGTCGTCGGCGCCGCCGTGGTCGGGGTGCTGATCGAGGCGTTCGTACCGCGCAAGTCCCGGTACTACGCACAGGTGTTCGTCTCCGTCGTCGCGCTCTGCGCCGCCTTCGCGGCGGTCGTCGCGCTGGCGGCCGGCGGATACGGCACGACCAAGGCGCACATCGCGGCCATGGGCGCGATCGCCGTCGACGGACCGTCCCTCTTCCTGCAGGGAACGATCCTGCTGGCCGGACTGGTCGGCCTGTTCACCTTCGCCGAGCGGCGCCTGGACCCGGCGGCGCACGGCAACCGGGCCGACTCGTTCGCGGCGCAGGCCGCCTCCGTACCGGGCAGCGACAGCGAGAAGGCCGCGGTGAAGGCCGGGTTCACCACCACCGAGGTGTTCCCGCTCCTCCTCTTCGCGGTCTCCGGCATGCTGGTGTTCCCCTCGGCCAACGACCTGCTGACGCTGTTCGTGGCCCTGGAGGTCTTCTCCCTCCCGCTGTACCTGATGTGCGCGCTGGCCCGCCGCAAGCGGCTGATGTCGCAGGAGGCCGCGGTCAAGTACTTCCTGCTCGGTGCGTTCGCCTCCGCGTTCACCCTGTTCGGCATCGCGCTGCTGTACGGCTACGCCGGCTCGGTGTCGTACGCGACGATCGCGCAGGTCGTGGACGGCACCGTCACCAACGTCGACCCGGCGCTCGCCAACACCATGGGCAACGACGCGCTGCTGCTGATCGGCACCGGGCTGGTGGTGATGGGGCTGCTGTTCAAGGTGGGCGCGGTCCCGTTCCACATGTGGACGCCCGACGTCTACCAGGGCGCCCCGACGCCGGTGACCGGCTTCATGGCGGCGGCGACCAAGGTGGCGGCGTTCGGCGCGCTGCTCCGGCTGCTGTACGTCGTCCTTCCCGGTCTGCGCTGGGACTGGCGGCCGGTCATGTGGGCCGTCGCGGTCATCACCATGCTGGGCGGCGCGATCGTCGCGATCACCCAGACCGACATCAAGCGACTGCTGGCCTACTCGTCGATCGCGCACGCGGGATTCATCCTCGCGGGTGTCATCGCCACGTCGAAGGACGGCGTCTCGTCCGTCCTGTTCTACCTGGCCGCGTACTCCTTCGTGACGATCGGCGCGTTCGCGGTCGTCACCCTGGTGCGCGACGCGGGCGGCGAGGCGACGCACCTGTCCAAGTGGGCCGGCCTCGGCCGGCGCTCGCCCCTGGTCGCTGCGGTCTTCGCGGTGTTCCTGCTGGCCTTCGCCGGTATCCCGCTGACCTCGGGCTTCGCCGGTAAGTTCGCCGTGTTCAAGGCGGCCGCCGAGGGCGGAGCGGCACCGCTGGTCGTGATCGGTGTGATCTCCTCGGCGATCGCGGCGTTCTTCTACATCCGCGTGATCGTGCTGATGTTCTTCAGCGAGCCCAGGCCCGAGGGGCCGACGGTCGCCGTGCCGTCGCCGTTCACCATGGCGGCGATCGGTGTGGGCGTGGCGGTGACGCTGGTGCTCGGTGTGGCGCCGCAGTACTTCCTGAACCTGGCGAGTCAGGCGAGCGGGTTCG
>NZ_JBHYKH010000371.1:0-9054 GCF_042741275.1 Streptomyces sp. NPDC058964 | reverse complement strand
GTCGGGTAGTGTCCCCGGAAGCACGATGCCACCCACCGCTCTGGGGGCACCGCGACGGTCTCTCCCCGGGCCGCCGTCACGGAGCTCGTCGTCGCCGTACCCACGGCCGCTGCCGTCCCGTCGCTCGGGCGCACGGGTTTCGTGTCACGCTGCACGCGCGTGCTGCTCTCGCCCTGGTCACGGCTGTCCCTGCTCGTGGCCCTGCTCGCGGGGGCCGCTTCGACCGTGCTGCTGTTCGAGCCCCAGAGACTGCTGACCCACGGCTGGCCGCCGCAGGTCGGCGGTGCCGCCGCGACGGTGGTGTTCGCGGCGGCGTACGGGCTGTGCACGGTGGCGTTCGTGCCGCGGCCGCTGCTGAACCTGGCGGCGGGTGCCCTCTTCGGCTCCCAGACGGGGCTCGGTACGGCGCTGGCCGGGACCGTGCTGGGCGCCTGGATCGCCTTCGGCCTGGGCCGGGTGCTCGGCCAGGACGCGCTGCGCCCGCTGCTGCGCGGCCGCTGGCTGAAGGCCGCCGACGGCCAGCTCAGCCGGCACGGCTTCCGCTCGATGATGGCGGCGCGGCTGTTCCCCGGGGTTCCGTTCTGGGCCGCGAACTACTGCGCCGCCGTCTCCCGCATGGGCTGGCTGCCGTTCCTGCTGGCGACGGCGCTCGGCTCGGTTCCGAACACCGCCGCGTACGCCGTCGCCGGGGCGCGGGCCTCCGCGCCGACGTCGCCTGCGTTCCTGATCGCGATGGCGGGCATCGCGGTGCCGGCCCTGGTGGGCGCGGTGGTGGCCTGGCGGAAGCGTCACCACCTGCGCGAGCGGTGACGCTCCCCCACAGGGTCCGTCGCACGCTCCGTCACACCGATTCCAGGATCATCGCGTTGGCGAGTCCCCCCGCCTCGCACATGGTCTGCAGGGCGTAGCGCGCGCCGCGCTCGCGCATGGCGTGGACGAGGGTCGTGGTCAGGCGGGTGCCGCTGGCGCCGAGCGGGTGACCGAGGGCGATCGCGCCGCCGTTCACGTTGACCCTGGCGAGGTCGGCGCCGGTCTCCTGCCGCCAGGCGAGGACCACGCTGGAGAAGGCCTCGTTGACCTCGAAGAGGTCGATGTCGTCCGGAGTGAGGTGCGCCCTCTGGAGCACCTTCTCGGTCGCGGGGATGACACCGGTGAGCATCAGCAGCGGGTCGGAGCCGGTGACGGCGAAGCTGTGCAGACGGGCGAGCGGACGCAGGCCGAGCCGGGCGGCGGTCTCGCTCGAGGTGATCAGCACGGCGGACGCGCCGTCGTTGACCGGGCTGGCGTTGCCCGCGGTGACGTTCCACTCGATCTGCGGGAAGCGTTCGGCGAAGGCGGGGTCGTAGTAGGCGGGCTTGAGGCCGCCGAGGATCTCGGGGGTGCTGCCGGGGCGTACGCACTCGTCGCGGGTGACGCCGTGCAGGGGCGCGACCTCGGTGTCGAACAGGCCCGCGTCCCAGGCGGCGGCCGCCTTGTGGTGCGAGGAGACGGCGAAGGCGTCCAGCTGTTCGCGGGTGAGGGACCACTTGGCCGCGATCAGCTCGGCGCTGATGCCCTGCGGGACGAGGCCCTCGGGGTAGCGTTCGGCGACTCCGGGGCCGAAGGGGTCCTTTCCGGGCGGCACGTTCGACCACATCGGCACCCGGCTCATCGACTCGACGCCGCACGCGACGACCAGGTCGTAGGCGCCGGACATCACGCCCTGGGCGGCGAAGTGCACGGCCTGCTGGGACGAGCCGCACTGGCGGTCGACCGTGGTCGCCGGGACGGTCTCGGGGAAGCCCGCCGAGAGGACGGCGTAGCGGGTGGTGTTCATGGCCTGCTCGCCGACCTGGTCGACGGTGCCGCCGATGACGTCGTCGATCAGGGCGGGGTCGACGCCGGAGCGCTCGACGAGGGTGCGCAGGGTGTGGGCGAGGAGCTCCACGGGGTGGACGTGCGCCAGGGAGCCGTTCGGCTTGCCCTTCCCCATGGGGGTGCGTACGGCTTCGACGATGACTGCGTCACGCATGGTGCGGGCCTCCTTGGCCGCCGGGGCGACGACAGTGCCGCCCGGCGCGATTACCGGTGAGTAGGAAATCCAAACTCACCATAGCGCCGCGGGTTGGAAAAGCAAACCCTCCTCTAGACTGGGCGTCATGGCCGCCACGAGAGACCCGCGCCCCTGCTCCATCGCCGACGCCCTCGCGCTCGTCGGTGAGAAGTACTCGCTGCTGGTGCTCAGGGAGGTGTGCCTGGGCAACGGCCGCTTCGACCAGCTGGTGCGCAACATCGGCGCGCCGCGGGACATCCTGGCCACCCGGCTGCGCCGCCTCGTCGACGCCGGGATCCTGGCCAAGCGCGCCTACAGCGAGCGCCCGCAGCGCTTCGAGTACCGGCCCACCCCGGCGGGCCTCGAACTGGAGCCGGTCCTGATGACCCTCATGGCATGGGGCGACCGCCACCTCCGCGGTGACGGCGAGCGCCCCATGGTCATCGAGCACATCTGCGGCAACGAACTCGTCCCGGTCGTCACCTGCTCGTCCTGCGGCGAACCCGTGCGCCACGAGGACCTGACGGCCCACCCGCAGGCCCCGGGCTGGACCGTCAAGGGGCCTGCGGCGGCATAGCGCGGCCTACGCGGGCGGCTGCCGGTACACGTCGAGCCGCCCGCACATCCCGAACCTGCCGTACTCCGAAGGCCGTTCGGCCTGTACGACGGCCTCGGCCAAGTGGGAGACATCGCCCCGGCCGAGGCGGTCGAGCTGTTCCCCGGTGGCCGCCGCGGCCGCGCGGGCACCGAGCCGCCAGCGCTCGCTCCACTCGGCGAGCCGGGGCCGTACGAGTGCGGCGGCGGCCCGGTGGAAGGCGGCCAGCGGCTCGGGCTCGGGGGCCTCGCGCAGGGCCCGGTAGCCCTCCAGCGCGAGGTCGCGGCGGGCACGGGCGGCCCGCGCCCGTTCCTCCTCGGGCGCGTCCGCCGGGACCGCGGTCGCGGCGGCGTACGCCTCCGGGTCGGCCAGGTACTCCGGGGGCAATGTGAGCACCGCGTCGCCGGCCTCGGGCAGCCCGCCGTTCTGCATGAGGACGGTGATGCGCAGATCGTCCTCGTTCACGAGGCGGTGGATCGTGCCCGGCGTGAACCAGACCACCGTACCGGGCACGAGGGGCGTGACCTCGTACCCGGACGCCGTCAGCGTCTGCACGGCGCCCTGCCCGCCGGTGACCACGTAAGCCTCCGAACAGGCCAGGTGCACATGGGGAGTTCCGCCGCGGAGGCCGTCGGCGGCTGGCCAGTCGTACACGCACAGGCGCGAGACCGCGACCCCGCCCGGCAGACCCGTGAACCCCCCACCGCTCACCACGGATGGGCCTCCAGGTACTTGGCGATGTCCTCCCGCTCCCAGACCCCGTCGGCGACGACGACCCGGTAGCGCCGCCTGAGCGTGTCGCCCGGCGCGAGCTCCAGCTCGTCGAAGAACGCCCACGACGGGGCGATCCCGGCGAAGGGCTCGTTGCGCACGAACCAGTGAGCGGGGTGGGTGCCGCCCGCGCCGGAGTGGCCGTTCTCCGGGGCGTGCTCGAAGACCACGGTCGCGTGGCCGTCGGCGCCGTCGTGTTCGCCCGACAGCGCGAGCCAGGGCGACTGGCTGCCCATCAGCTGCGGGCCCTCCCCGTCCGGGCCGATGATCCGGCCCTCCCGGAAGGCTCGCGGGCCGCGCCAGAACAGGCCGGTGTAGCCGGCCATCACGCGCCCGGCTGTGGTCGGGCTGCCGAACCGCAGCGGTTCCTCACGGCGGTTCGTCACCGCGCTGGTCCAGGTCAACGCCCAGGAGCCGGCCCCGGGGTCCACGTCGTGCACCTCGATCCGCCGCTCCTCGTCCGCCCACAGCGCGCCGTCGTGCGGGTGCCAGGTCAGCCGCTCGGCGACGACCAGCCGCTCACCGTCCGAGGCCACCTCGTCGAACCCGGCGTGCGCCATCGAGCCGACACGCTCGGGGAGTTCGAGGTAGCCCCGGCCATGCACATACGAGTTGCCACCCCACAGGTTCGCGCCGGACAGGTGGGAGGCGGTCAGGGACAGCCCCTTGTGCCAGCGGTGGTCGTTGGGCCGGTAGTCGGTGACGATGTCACCGGCGAGGGTCCGCATCGGGTGGATGTAGGGCTTCGGCGCCTCCCAGGCCGCCTCCGGCCGGTAGACGTAGGCGAGCAGCTCGACACCGGTGGCAGGCACGGTCACCGTGATCCGGTCGCCGAGGGCGTGGACGACGCGCAGCCCGCCGCTCACGCGGACACCTCCTCGTGCTCGGCCGGTGCCCAGCCGGGGGCGCCCCCGTGCAGGGCGGTGTAGTAGGGATCCCCCGGCCCGATCTCACCGGCGCGCACGGTCGTGTCGGTGAACGCCGACTTGTAGAGCGCGGTGACCAGCTCCAGGCTGGTCCGCCCGTCCGCGCCGCTGCTGCGCGGCCGCTCCCCGGCGCGCATGCTCGCCACCAGCTCCCGCAGCTGGGCCAGGTGCGAGCTGGGCACGTCCGGACCGAAGTCCCGCCAGGCCGCCACCTGCCGGGCGGGAACGTCCGGTGCCGGGGTGATGCGCCAGTCGCCGTTCGCGTGCCCGTAGAGGTGGGTGAGCTCGACGGTGGCGCGCTCGCAGTCGATACGGATGCGGCTGACTTCGTCCGGGCTCAGGACGCTGTTCACGACCGTCGCCATGGCGCCGTTCCCGAAGCGGACGAGCGCGGTCGAGACGTCCTCCGTCTCCACGTCGTGGACCAGCCGTCCGGCCATGGCCCGCACCTCGCTCCACGGGCCGAGCAGATCGAGGAGCAGGTCCATCTGGTGGATGCCGTGCCCCATGGCCGGGCCGCCGCCCTCGGTGTGCCAGCGCCCGCGCCAGGGCACGGCGTAGTACGCGCTGTCCCGGTACCAGGTGGTCTGGCAGTGCGCGACGAGCGGGCGCCCCAGCGCCCGCTCGGCGAGCAGCCGGCGGACGTGCCGGGAGCCGGACCCGAAGCGGTGCTGGAAGACGATCGCCGCGTACGGGCCGCCGTCGCAACCCTCCTCGGCCTCGATCGCGTCGAAGTCCGCCAGCGTCGGTACCGGCGGCTTCTCGCACCACACCCAGGCACCGGCGCGCAGCGCGGCCACGGTCTGCGCGCGGTGCAGGGGCGGCGGGGTGCAGATGGTGACCAGGTCGGGCCGCTGTTCCCGGAGCATGCGGTCCAGGTCGGTGTAGGCGTGCGGGATGCCGGCCTCCGCGCAGAAGGCCCCGACCGCGCCCGCGTCGATGTCGACGGCGGCCACGACCTCCGTCTCGCCCTCCTCGGCGAGCCGCGCCAGGGCGGGCAGGTGGGAACCGCGCCCGATGGCGCCGGCGCCGACTACGGCGGCCCTGATGCGCCTGCCGGTGAGCGGGGCTGTGGAGCGGGGCATGGGCGTGATCAGCACTCCTCCGGAACGGCGGGCACACGGGGCGAGCGGTACGGCGCGCGGTGCGACAGCCATGCAGCAAGCGCTTTCCCGTCCGCTGCAACGTAAGCGGCCCCCCGGCGGCCGGTCAACACCCCGAGCCCCGGAGCGTTGGGTAAAGGGCTGGCCAAACCCCCGTGTCCGGCCCGCCACGAGGGGGCGCTACGCTGCCCCGGAAAACGTGATCATCACTCGACCGATCATCATCTTCGCCGAACTTTCCCGATCAGCGCTGGGACGCCCCAACTCCATGTCTTGGTTTGAATCGCTCGTCCTCGGACTCGTCCAGGGGCTGACCGAGTTCCTCCCCGTCTCCTCCAGCGCGCACCTGCGGCTGACCGCGGCCTTCTCCGGCTGGAAGGATCCGGGTGCGGCCTTCACGGCGATCACGCAGATCGGCACGGAGGCGGCGGTGCTGATCTACTTCCGCAAGGACATCGGCCGGATCGTCGCGGCCTGGTTCCGGTCCTTGTCCGACAAGGCGATGCGCCGGGACCACGACGCCCAGACGGGCTGGCTGGTGATCGTCGGCTCCATCCCGATCGGCGTCCTGGGCGTGACGCTCAAGGATGCGATCGAGGGGCCGTTCCGCGATCTGCGGATCACGGCGGCCATGCTGATCGTCGTCGGCGTCGTCATAGGCGTCGCCGACCGGCTGGCCGCGCGCGACGAGACGGGCGGCCGGCACCGGGCGCCGAAGCAGCGCAAGACGCTGGAGAACCTCGGCGTCAGGGACGGCCTGGTCTTCGGCCTCTGCCAGGCCTGCGCCCTCGTTCCGGGCGTCTCCCGCTCCGGCGCCACGATCAGCGGCGGCCTGTTCATGGGCTACCGGCGCGAGGCGGCGGCCCGGTACTCCTTCCTGCTCGCCGTCCCGGCGGTGCTCGCCTCCGGGGCGTTCGAGGTCAAGGACGCCGTCGAGAACGGACATGTGGCATGGGGGCCGACGCTCTTCGCGACGGTGATCGCGTTCGCCTCCGGGTACGCGGTCATCGCCTGGTTCATGAAGTTCATCTCGTCGAAGAGCTTCATGCCGTTCGTCTGGTACCGCATCGCCCTCGGCCTCGTCATCGCCGCGCTGGTGTCGGCGGGCGCGCTGAGCCCGCACGCGGCCGAGTCGGCCGGCTGACGGCCTCCGAGGGGCCGGCGCCGCACGACCGCCGTCGGCCCCGCCCCAGGGGCGCCCCTTCTCGGCCATACCCCAAAACCCCTCGCGCGGGCGGGACTTCGCGGCCGCCATATCCGTCTGGCAAGGGCGAAGGCCCGAACACCGATGGGCGACCGCCGCCGCGCCACCGCACGCCGCGACGCAAAAGCCGTGGCACGCGTGCGCGGGCCCCACGACGGCCGTGACCAACCGCATACGGTCTGAGTAGCCACCCGGTAGCGCAGCGTCAGTGCTTACGCCTAGGCTTGTCGGCATGTCCCCCGATTCCGTGACCCCTGGTTCCGTGCGGTCTGCTGCCGAGGTGAACGAGCAGATCCGGGCGCTGTGGCTGCGTGCGGGCGGATACCTGTCGGCCCAGGACCGCGCGGAGTACGAGCTGCTGGTGGTCGAATGGGCCGAGGCCATGCGCGACGAGATCATCGAGGCGGCCTGACCACGCCGGGCCCCGGACCGCCGGCCCTTTACCCGGGCGGTCTGAAGGAACTCGTCAAGGACCACGGCATCGAGGTGGAGTAGATCAGCCGGCGTGGCGAGAGGGCACGTAGGCCGTGAGCCCGGTGCCTGGCAGGCGATGACGGCCCCACGTGCGGGCGTAACGGGGAGGACCGGAGCGTGTCTTGGTGAGGGCGGCCGTCGGTTCGCGGGCGGCACGGCGCAACAGGGCGTGTGCGGTGGTGTTGCGGTTGTTGCCGCTGACATTGGCCGAGGCGCAGCCGGTGTAGTAACCGATGGGTGGGGCGTGCTTGCCGCTGACCAGGCAGGGCGGGGTGAGTCCGAGGCGGTGCAGGTCGTGGGCGGCGGTGCGGTAGTGGTCGGTGGTGGCGCGGACGTCGGCCACGTTCTGTTCGAGAACCCGGTATTGCGCCGACAGGTGCAGGACGAGCAGCAGGACCGCCAGTCCGGCGGCCGGCACGCGCGCGCCGGGGCGGCGCGCGGCGCGCATGCCGTCCGCGGCCAGCGTGGCGAGCGGCACGGACAGCAGGGCGTAGGCGGGCAGCAGGAAACGCGGGGCGGAGTAGTCGATGAGCAGCAGGTAGGGGATGCTCAGTGCGACGGCGCCGGCGACAGGGAGCCAGGTGAGCGCGCCGCCACGGTTTCGCCCGGCCAGGACGCAGGCGACGAGGGTGAGGGCGGGCAGGGCCAGCCACCACACGGTGAGTTCCGGGTGGGTGAGCGGCACATGGCACGGCCGGCAGAGCAGGGGGCCGTCGAGGCTGCGCCACGCCAGGCCACCCGCCCAGTGCGCGCCCATGCCGCCCTCGGTGGCGCTGGAGACGTGCAGCCGGGCACCGACCCCGCCCCACCGCACGTACGCCTCCGCGATCCATTCGGCGCTGCCCACGACGACTCCCGCGACCACGGCGAGCGCGGGTGCCGGGCGCCGCCAGGGCCGGACGATCGCGCACGCCGCCAGCAGCGGCAGGGCGAGCCAGACGCCGTCGGAGAAGCGGAAACCGGTGGCGGCCGCGACCGTGGCGCCGAGGCCGAGCAGAGCCCGCCGCTGCGCGTGGGGGTGTACACCGCGCAGGAACCAGCCGACGGCCGCGACCGTGGACAGGGCCACCCACAGGTTGGGCATGGCCTGCGGTCCGTACAGGACGGTGGTCCACAGGCCGGCGAACAGCAGCGCCGCCAGGGCGGTGCGGCGGGCCCCGAGCAGCGGCTGCCAGACGCGGTAGGCGGCGTAGAGGGCGGCAGCGGACGACAGCGCCAGGACGATGCGCAGGACGGTGGTGGAGTCGGTGACTGCGAGGACGGGGGCGGTCAGGAAGCTGATGCCGCGCGAGCGCGGGGCGCTGAAGTACGCGGCCGGGCGGTGCGGGTCGAACTGGGAGACGTACACCGTCTCGTCCCAGTCCAGCCCCAGGTGCGGGCTCACGAGGACCAGCTGGGCCACCGCGTAGGCGGCGGCGACCAGCGCCGGCCACGGAATGCGGCGCGCCGGCCGGCGCCGGGCCGCAAGGACCGGCCGGGTGTGCGTGGTGGTGGCGGTCATGCGGTGAGTACTCCGCTCTCCAGCAGGCCGAACAGCACCACACCGGCGGCGATTCGGTGGATGACGAAGGCGCTGAAGGAACGCCGGGCGACGAACTTCAGCAGCCGGGCGATGGCGGCATGGGCGACGAGGAAGGAGACCGCGGTTCCGATGACGATCGGCGCGTGGCCGGCCCCGGCGCCCAGGGGGTCCTTCAGCGCGCAGAGGCCGGCGCCCGCGCAGATCACCCACCGGGCGAACTTGCCGTCGTGGCGGTGGCGCTCCCCACGGTTGCGCAGCGGACCGCGGCCCGTGGACGAGACCGGGAGGAACTCCGGCACACCTTCGGCGATTCCGGGAACGGCGGCCTGGCCGACGCTGATGACTCTCATCGGGGTCCGTTTCTGTGCTGGGCTGGATCAGCCGATGGGGGGGCTGGGGGGGGCGGTTGTGGGGGGGGCGGCGGTCG
>NZ_JBHYKH010000370.1:8059-9058 GCF_042741275.1 Streptomyces sp. NPDC058964 | reverse complement strand
CGCCCCCCCGCGCTGCCGGGGGGTTGTGCGGGGGGGCGGCACCCCATCAGGGGATCCCGCCCTCACTTGTGCCGGGGGTCCGGGGGTCCGGGGGCGCTCAGAGGCCCAGCGCGCGCAGCACCAGCCCCGACGCCGGTTTCGGCCCGAACGACGTCGACTTGCGCGGCATCGTCACGCCCTGGCGGGCGAGGTCGCGTACGACCTCCTCGCGGACCGGGTGCAGCAGGACCGCCGTACCGCCGTTGCGCTCCGCCTTCTCGACCGTGGCGGCCGTGTCGTGGATGTAGGCGATGTGCGTGGGCGAATCCTCGGGGATGCCCCAGACATGGTCGAGGAGCGCTGCGTGCAGGACCGTGGCGTCCAGGGTGCGCCAGGCGGCGGGGCGGTCGGCCGGGACGGTACGGGCCAGCAGGTCCGGGTCGGGGTGGTCGATCAGGTGGAACGCGCCGTCGCCGGCCAGCAGGAAGGCGTTGCCCGCGCACGCCGAATCCGCGAGGGCCTCCAGAGCCTCGGGCAACGGCACGTCGAGGTGGCGTACCCGGAACAGGCCGTCGAGGGACGCGATGGCGTCCGCCACCGGCAGACCGTGCAGCAGACGGTGGATGGCGCGGACGCGGAGCGGGTAGCGCACCGTGTCGACCAGGAGGACCAGACCGTAGTCCCAGGGGCTGGGGGAGGCGTGCTCCGCGCGTAGACGCAGATACGTCGCCCAGCGGTGGTGGCCGTCGGCGATCAGGGCCTGGTGATGGGAGAGGTCCGACTGGACGAGGGACACGTCGTCGGGGTCGGTGACCGACCAGAGGCGGTGGAGGAAGCCGTCCTCGGTGGTCGTGGAGAGCAGCGGCGGCTGTTCGGCGGTGCGTTCGACGACCTCGGACGCGGAGCCGTTGCCGCGGTAGGTCAGGAGCAGGGGCTCCAGGTTCGCGGACGTGGCCCGCATGAGGGCCGCCCGGTCCGCGACGACGGGCGGCATGACGTCCTCGTGCGGCAGGACCACGC
>NZ_JBHYKH010000370.1:0-8049 GCF_042741275.1 Streptomyces sp. NPDC058964 | reverse complement strand
GGGGGGGTGGCGTGGGGGGGGTTTTTTGTGGGGCGCGGGTTTGGGGGTTGGGGGGGGGGGGGGCGCCCCGGGGGGGGGGGCCCCCCCACGACGGGCGGCATGACGTCCTCGTGGGGCAGGACCACGCCCTCCGAGGGGTCCGACACGCGCAGGGCGCCGATGATGCCGCGCTGCAGCATGCCGTCGCCGTCGCTCTGTTCGTAGATGTAGAGGCCGGGCTCGGGGTCGGTGGTCAGGACGCCCTCGTCCAGCCAGCGGCGCAGGGTGTCGGCCGCCTGTTCGTTGCCGGCACTGGGCGTGCCGGCCTGCGGAAGAATCAGCCGGACGATGTTGTGCGGATCGGCCGATTGGAGGTGGTGCAGGCCGTCGGGGCGCACGACGACGTCGTACGGCGGGGACGTCACGGCGGCCAGGCTGCCAACCCGGTCCGGGTCGTAGCGAAGGCCTCGGAACGGCGTCAGTTCCAGGCCTCGGCGCGCCGTTGCTTCCGAGTGACCTGCAGTGTTCATCCCGGCATCGTACGTGTGCCGATGGCGTGCGGGATGATCGGTGGGTAAAGCGAGCGAACGAGGAGCGATGTGGAATGAGCCAGGGCGTCAGGACGAGGCCCGAGGGCAGTGGGCAGCCCCTGAACGAGGCGTACGACACGGCGCTGCTCGATCTCGACGGGGTGGTGTACGCGGGGGGCAACGCGATCGCGCACGCTGCCGAGTCGCTGGTCGTGGCACGTGAGGGCGGTATGCATCTGGCGTACGTCACCAACAACGCGCTGCGGACCCCGGACGCGGTGGCCGCGCACCTGAGCGAGCTGGGGATACCGACGGGGGCCGGTGACGTCATCACCTCCGCGCAGGCGGTGGCACGGCTGATCAGCGAGCAGGTGCCGGCGGGGGCGCGGGTGCTGGTCATCGGTGGTGAGGGCCTGCGCGTGGCGCTGCGCGAGCGCGGTCTCGAGCCGGTCGAGTCGGCGGACGACGATCCGGCGGCGGTCGTCCAGGGATACGGCGGACCCGAGCTGCAGTGGAGCCGGTTCGCGGAGGCGTGCTACGCCGTCGCGCGCGGGGTGCCGTGGTTCGCGTCCAACACCGACCTGACGATCCCGAGCGGGCGCGGGATCGCGCCGGGCAACGGCGCGGCCGTGGAGGTCGTACGGATCGCCACGGGAGCGGAGCCGCAGGTGGCGGGCAAGCCGCTGCCGCCGATGCACCGGGAGACGATCCTGCGGACGGGCGCGAAGCGGCCGCTGGTGGTGGGGGACCGGCTGGACACGGACATCGAGGGCGCGTTCAACGGCGAGGTCGACTCGTTGCTCGTGCTGACCGGTGTCACCGACGGCGCCCAGCTGCTGGCCGCGCCGCCGCGGCACCGGCCGACGTACGTCGACGCCGATCTGCGTGGACTGCTCACCGGCCAGCCCGAGCTCACCGTGGACGGCGAGGGCTTCCGATGCGGTGGCTGGACGGCCACGGCCGGCCCGGAGCGGCTGGAACTGGAGGGCGACGGTGAGGCGCTCGACGGGTTGCGCGCCCTGTGCGCGGCGGCGTGGACGGCGGCCGGGGAGGGCTCCTGCGAGCTGGACGGGGGCAAGGCGCTGGCACGACTCGGTCTGTGAGCGAGCGCGCCCGTGGGCGGAGCCGTCCATGGGCGGAGCGCGCCCGTGGGCGCGGGCCCGTGTGCCCGTGTGCCTGTGAACTCGGGCCTCGGCCTCGAGAATGCATGAAGGGTAGGCTAACCTAACCTCGTGTTGGTCGACGGTCCTCCCGAACAGCGCGCGGACACCGCTCCCGCGCCCTCAACCCGACGGGCCGTACGGGCCGTTGGACTCGTCGTCTCCTTGGTGGTCCTGACGCTCGTCGCCCTGGCGAGCATCAGGACCGGCGCGAAGGCGCTGTCGCTGGACCAGGTCTGGCACGGCCTGTTCCACGATTCGGGGACTTACGGGGACGTCGTCGTGGACGAGCGGCTGTCGCGCACCGTCCTCGGGCTGCTCGCCGGTGCCGCCCTCGGTCTGTCCGGCGCCGTGCTCCAGGCGCTCACCCGCAATCCGCTGGCCGACCCCGGACTCCTCGGCATCAACGCGGGAGCCTCGGCCGCCGTCGTCACGGCCATCACCTGCTTCGGCGTCACGAGCCTGAGGGGGTACGTATGGTTCGCGTTCGCCGGCGCGGCGGCGGCCGGCGCGCTGGTGTGGCTCCTCGGCGGCAGCCGGGGCGCCACGCCGGTGCGTCTGGCTCTCGCCGGTACGGCGGTCAGCGCCGCGCTGTACGGCTATCTCCAGGCCGTGATGATCATGGACGACACGGCCCTGGGCAGGATGCGCTTCTGGACGGTCGGTTCCCTGGCCTCGGCGACCGACTCGACCATCCTGCAGGTGCTGCCCTTCCTCGCCGTCGGCACGGTCCTCGCGCTCGGGCTCGCCCGCCCGCTGAACGCCATGGCGATGGGCGACGACACCGCCCGCGCGCTCGGCGCCGGCCTCAACCGCACCCGGGCCCTGGCCATGCTCGCAGCCACCGTGCTGTGCGGCGCCGCGACCGCGGCCTGCGGACCGATCGTGTTCGTCGGCCTGATGGTGCCGCACGCCGTGCGCTCCTTCACCGGTCCCGACCTGCGCTGGATCCTGCCCTACGCGACCGTCCTGTCACCCGTGCTGCTGCTCGGTGCCGACGTCGTCGGCCGGATCGTCGTCCGGCCCTCCGAACTGCAGGTCGGCATCGTCACCGCGATCCTCGGCGGCCCGGTCTTCATCCTTCTCGTACGACGGCGAAGGACGGCGCAGCTGTGAGCACCCCCCAGACGAGTGTGAAGGCCCACCGGCCGAGCCGCGCGGGCCGCGCCGTGCGCACGCCCGGCGGGCTCTCCGTCCGGCTCGACGTCCGCACGCTGATCGTCGTCGTCGTGCTGCTGGTCGCGGCGCTCGGCGCGAGCGTCCTGCTGATCGGCACAGGCGACGCCGGGATCCCGGCCGTCGACGTCCTCAGGACGCTTGCCGGGAACGGCACCCCGTTCCAGGACTTCATCGTCAACGAGCTGCGGCTGCCGCGTGCCCTGGTCGGCCTGCTGGTCGGCGCCTCGCTCGGCCTCGGTGGCGCCCTGTTCCAGTCCGTCTCGCGCAACCCGCTGGGCAGCCCGGACGTGCTCGGCCTCTCCCAGGGCTCGACGGCGGGCGCGCTCGTCGTGATCGTGCGGACGTCCGGGTCCGCCGCCGAGGTCACCGCCGGCGCGCTGGCCGGCGGCCTGGTCACCGGACTCGCTCTCTATCTGCTCGCCCGCAAGCAGGGCGTGCACGGATACCGCCTGGTCCTGGTCGGCATCGGCGTCTCGGCGGTGGTGACCGCCGTCAACGGCTATCTGCTCACCAAGGCCGACCTCGTCGACGCGGCCCGCGCGGTCGTGTGGATGACGGGTTCCCTCAACGGCCGCGACTGGAGCCAGGTCTGGCCGCTGCTCACGCTGTGCGCCGTCCTCGTACCGCTCGTCCTCGCCCATGCGCGCGGCCTCAGGGCGACGGAGATGGGCGATGACGTCGCGTACGCCCTCGGGGTGCGCGTGGAGCGCGTACGGCTGCTGATGACGGTCTCGGCCGTCCTGCTCACCGCGGCCGCCACCGCCGCCGCGGGCCCGGTCGGCTTCGTGGCGCTCACCGCGCCGCAGCTCGCCCGGCGCCTGACCCGCTCACCCGGCCCGAACCTGGTCCCCTCCCTGTGCATGGGCGCCGCCCTGCTGGTCACCGCCGACTGGGCCGCACAGCGCGCCTTCGGCGCAGACCAGTTGCCCGTGGGCGTGGTCACCGGCGTCCTGGGCGGCGTCTATCTGCTGTGGCTCCTCGTCACCGAGCGCAAGGCAGGACGGATGTGACCGCCACCGGCGGGACGAACGACCGAAGGAGCACTGTGAACCGCCTGTCCGCCGAGGGCGTCACCCTCGCCTACGACCAGCGTGTCATCGCCGAGCAGCTGTCGGTGGAGATCCCCGACAACTCCTTCACGGTGATCGTCGGCCCGAACGCGTGCGGCAAGTCGACACTCCTGCGGGCGCTGTCCCGGATGCTGAGGCCCAGCCGGGGCCATGTGCTGCTCGACGGGCAGGTCATCCAGTCCGTGCCGGCGAAGAGGGTCGCGCGGACGCTGGGTCTGCTGCCCCAGTCGTCCATCGCGCCCGACGGGATCACCGTCGGCGACCTGGTCGGCCGTGGCCGCTACCCGCACCAGGGCATCCTGCGCCAGTGGTCCGCCGAGGACGAGCGGGTCGTCCGGGAGTCCATGGCGCAGACCGGTGTCGCCGAACTCGCCGACCGGTACGTCGACGAGCTGTCGGGCGGTCAGCGCCAGCGCGTGTGGATCGCGATGGCGCTCGCCCAGCAGACCCCGCTGCTGCTCCTCGACGAGCCGACCACCTACCTGGACATCCAGCACCAGATCGACATCCTCGACCTGTGCGCCGAGCTGCACGAGGAACGGGGTCGCACCCTGGTCGCCGTGCTGCACGACCTCAACCACGCCGCCCGGTACGCCACCCACCTCATAGCTCTGCGCGGGGGCACGGTGATCGCGGAGGGCGCGCCCGGCGACATCGTCACCGCCGAGCTGGTCGAGGAGGTCTTCGGGCTGCGCTGCCAGGTCATCGACGATCCGGAGACGGGGACGCCATTGGTGGTGCCGGCCGCGCGCCAGGCGCGTACGGGCGTGAAAGCGGCGGCTACAGAAGCTTCCTGAGCTTGAACAGGTCGACCAGGTTCGCCTCCAGCCGCACCCGGCCCGAGCCCCAGGCCTTGGCGAAGTGCAGCTCGCCGTCGACCAGGGCCACCAGGTCGTCGCCTGCCATGGCGAGGCGGATCTGGGCCTTCTTGGGCGGGGCGCCCGGGAGGGTCTCGTCGACCACGATCCGGCCGCCGGTCATCCGGCCGACGAAGGTGACGTCCAGGTCGGTGACGTGGCAGCTCACCGAGCGTTCCATGGCGGCGGCCTCGCGGACGCCGCCCTCGGCACCCCGCATGTTGTCCGAGAGCTTCTCGAGTGCGTCGCGGCACTCCTCGATCGTGGCCATCGCGATCGACGTTACCGCAGCGGTTCGGGGTAGCGTCGGGGCATGAGCGACACAGCGCCGGAGACCGAGGGCCCGCAGGAAGCGGCGGTCGAACCCGAGTGCGACCCCGCGGCGCCCGCCCCGCTGGAGGTCCCCCGCACCCCCACCGGCAACGCCGAGGTCGACGCCCAGCTGGAGCGGCTGGCCGACACCGACCACCTCGCCACCGACGGCCATGTCGAGGTGTACGAGGATGTACACCGGGGGCTGCGCGACGCGCTCACCGCGCTCGACGCCCGCCCGGGACCTCCGGCGCCCCCGACACCGTATGGCAACAGGAGCTGAACCGAACGTGGCAGGAGTCGCACGCCGCCGTCTGGACGCGGAGCTGGTCCGCCGCAAGCTCGCGCGCTCGCGCGAGCACGCCAGCCAGCTGATCGCCGCGGGGCGGGTCACCGTCGGCAAGACCGTCGCGACGAAGCCGGCCACACAGGTGGAGACCGCGGCCGCGATCGTGGTCGTCCAGGACGGCGCAGAGCCCGACTACGTCTCGCGCGGCGGCCACAAGCTCGCGGGCGCGCTCGCGGCCTTCGTGCCGCAGGGGCTGGTCGTCGAGGGGCGGCGGGCGCTGGACGCCGGCGCGTCCACAGGGGGTTTCACCGACGTCCTGCTGCGCTCGGGCGCCGCGCAGGTCGTCGCCGTCGACGTCGGCTACGGTCAACTCGCCTGGTCCCTCCGGAATGATGAACGCGTCACCGTCAAGGACCGTACGAACGTACGCGAGTTGACGCTTGAAGCGATCGATGGGGAACCTGTGGATCTTGTCGTGGGTGATCTGTCCTTCATTCCGCTCGGGCTGGTGCTGCCCGCCCTGAAGCGGTGCGTGAAGCCGGACGCCGACCTGGTGATGATGGTCAAGCCGCAGTTCGAGGTGGGGAAGGAACGCCTGGGGAGCGGGGGGGTCGTACGGAGTCCGCAGCTGCGGGCGGAGGCCGTGCGGGGGGTTGCCGAGAAGGCGTGGGAGCTGGGGCTCGGGGTGCGGGGGGTCACCGCCAGCCCGCTGCCCGGGCCGTCCGGCAACGTCGAGTACTTTCTGTGGCTGCGGGCCGGGGCACCGGAACTGGACCCGGCCGATGTTGACCGTGCAGTGGCGGAGGGGCCGCGTTGACACAGAACCGAGCTCGTACTGTTTTCCTCCTCGCCCACACCGGGCGTCCGGCGGCCATCCGCAGCGCAGAGCTCGTGGTCAAGGGGCTGCTGCGGTCCGGTGTCGGCGTACGGGTCCTGGAGTACGAGGCGCGCGATCTGCCGCTGCCCGAGGAGGTGGAGCTCGTCGAGGAGGCGACTCCGCAGAGCCTCGACGGCTGTGAGCTGCTGATCGTGCTCGGCGGGGACGGGACGCTGCTGCGGGGCGCCGAGTTCGCCCGCGCGTCCGGGGTGCCGATGCTCGGCGTCAACCTCGGCAGCGTCGGGTTCCTCGCGGAGGCCGAGCGGGACGACCTCGACAAGGTCGTCGACCGGGTGGTGAGCAGGGCGTACGAGGTCGAGGAGCGGATGACCGTCGACGTCGTGGTGCACCGCAACGGCGACATCGTGCACACCGACTGGGCGCTGAACGAGGCGGCCGTGCAGAAGGCGGGCGCCGAGAAGCTGCTCGAGGTCGTGCTGGAGATCGACGGGCGGCCGGTGACGGGCTTCGGCTGCGACGGGATCGTGCTGTCGACGCCGACCGGATCGACGGCCTACGCCTTCTCCGCGGGCGGCCCCGTGGTGTGGCCCGAGGTCGAGGCCCTGCTGATGGTGCCGATCTCGGCGCACGCGCTGTTCGCGAAGCCACTGGTCACCTCCCCGGAGTCGGTACTGGCCGTGGAAGTGCTGCCGCACATCCCGCCGGGCGTGCTGTGGTGCGACGGACGGCGGACCGTCGAACTGCCGCCGGGAGCGCGGGTGGAGGTCAGGCGGGGAGCCGTGCCCGTGCGGCTCGCCCGGCTGCACCACGCCTCGTTCACGGACCGGCTGGTGGCGAAGTTCGCGCTGCCGGTCTCGGGCTGGCGGGGAGCGCCCCACTAGCCGACGGTGACCACTCCCCTGGGTGACAAAGCGCTCCCGATGCGCATTCGTCACCTGGACCTTCACACTATGGGGGCGGGGGCCGTCGCACTCGTGGCCCCCGACCTCGTAAGGTCTTGTCCGTGCTGGAAGAGATGCGGATACGGTCACTCGGAGTCATCGACGACGCCGTGGTCGAGCTGTCGCCGGGATTCACCGCCGTCACCGGTGAGACGGGTGCGGGCAAGACCATGGTGGTCACCAGCCTGGGGCTGCTGCTGGGCGGGCGCGCGGATCCGGCGCTCGTGCGGATCGGCGCCGGGAAGGCGGTCGTGGAGGGGCGGATCGCCGTGCCCTCGGACGCCGCCGCCGTCGTACGCGCGGAGGAGGCCGGAGCCGAGCTCGACGACGGGGCGCTGCTGATCAGCCGTACCGTTTCGGCCGAGGGGCGCTCGCGAGCGCACCTGGGCGGGCGCAGCGTGCCCGTGGGGCTGCTCGCCGAGCTGGCCGACGACCTGGTGGCGGTGCACGGGCAGACCGACCAGCAGGGGCTGCTCAAGCTGTCCCGGCAGCGGCAGGCCCTCGACCGGTACGCGGGCGACGCGGTCACCGGTCCGCTCGCCAAGTACACGGAGGCCTACCGGCGGCTGCGGGCCGTCTCCGCCGAGCTGGAGGAGATCGTCACGCGCGCGCGTGAGCGCGCCCAGGAAGCCGACATGCTGCGCTACGGCCTCGACGAGATCGCGGGGGTCGAGCCGCGCGCCGGTGAGGACACGGAGCTGGCGGAGGAGGCGGAGCGGCTCGGGCACGCCGAGGCGCTGGCATCGGCCGCGACCGCCGCGCACGCCGCTCTCGCGGGCAATCCCGAGGACCCCGAGGGCATCGACGCGGCGACGCTCGTGGCGGGCGCGCACCGGGCCGTGGAGGCCGTGCGCTCCCCCCCCCCCGCCCAGGCGTCGCAACCGGGCGCGAGCG